>DNNS01000260.1 GCA_003497555.1 Spirochaetia bacterium | reverse complement strand
TGCTTCATCCGGTTTTATTTTTTCTTTCATCAGCTGATTCATATAATCCACAAGTATTATTCCGTTATTAATAACAATCCCGACTAATATCACAATACCGCAGGCGGAAATAATGCTGAAGGTTTTTCCCGCTATAAATGTCATAATCAGCGCCCCTACAGCTCCGAAGGGTACACAGAACATAACTACAAAAGGCGCAAGCAGCGATTCAAACTGCGAAGCCATAACCGCATAAACCAGCACCAGGGCCAGTAAAAATGCCATCCTCAGATCGCTGAATGATTCCTGCATGTCTTTATATGAGCCTCCGTACACCAGATCAAAACCTCTGGGTATAAAGACGTTTTTATCAATAGCCTCTTTGGCATCCTTGACAACTTTGTCTACAGCCCGGCCGTAAATATCGGCATTTACATTGATGATTCTTTTGGAATCTTTTCTGTTGATACCGGTAGGACTGAAAGTCTTTTCAGAATTAATTATTGAAGCCAGCGGTACCAGTTGCCCTGAAGGCGCCGGCAGGCAGAGGCTCATAATATCGTCGATCGAAACCCGGTCGGACGGTCTGAAGCGGACAATTATATCAATATCGCTGCCGTTGTCATTTTTCATGGTGGTAGACACTTTCCCGCCAAATCCGGTTTTTACGGCATTTGCAATAGTAAGGGCGTTAATACCGACTTTAGATGCCAAATCACGGTTAATGGCTAATGAAATTTCCGGAAGCTGATCGTCTTTTTCAATTTCAGGTTCGCGAATTCCCTTGATAGTTTTTAAAACGCCTTTTATTTCTTCTGCTAATTTATTGGCGCTGTCAAGCTCATCTCCGCGTATTTCAATGGCAAACATACCACCGGAATTACCGAACATCATGCCGCCCTGATTTCTGACTGTAATTTTTGCCGGATATTTTTGCATGCGCTGCCTGACCTGCTCAATTACTTCATTTACTTTAATTTTACGTTGTGTAACCGGAACCAGTTTTACCCTGATGCTTGCTTTGTAATCAGCGCTGCCCATAAAGGCAGCGAACATTCCTCCGCCCTTGATTTGTACGGACATAATCTTCAGAGTGCTGCCTGTAATCTCTTTTATTTCTTTTTCCATATTTTTAGTCATAGCTTCGGTATATTCGATTCTGGTGCCGGGAGGAAAGGCTGCATTCAGAATAAATTCACCCTGGTCGTTCTGGGGAAATCCTTCCTTGCCGATAAAAGCAAGTATCAGGCCGCCGATAACAAAAGTGGGGACAAGCGTACCAATAACAATTTTCTTTTTATTGGCAAGCGCACGGCGCAGCAGATTTTCATATTTTTTTTCAAATGATTCAAAAAAAGCCTTAAACCATTCTTCTGCAGGTTTAAATAATCTGTTTTCTTCCATTGACATCATTTTAGAAGAAAGCATTGGTATCAGGGTGATTGAAACAATTAGCGAGGCGAGCAGTGAAATTGAAACTGTTAATGCCAGATCCCAGAATATTTCCTTTACCAGACCTTCTACAATTAAAAAAGGAACAAATATCACAATAGTTGTAATTGTAGAGGCGCTGACAGCCAAAGCAACTTCATTTGCTCCTTTTGCAGCCGAGCTGAAACGCCCCAGTCCTTTTATACGGTAATGAAAAATATTTTCCAGCACTACAATTGAGCAATCCACCATCATGCCCACTCCCAGCGCCAGGCCGGATAACGAAATCATGTTGAGATTTACTCCCAGAGCATACATGGCAATGAAAGTTACTATTATAGAAGTAGGAATGGATATGCCAATAATAAGAACGGTTCTGATATTCCATAAAAAAAGCATTAATATCAGCACGGCAAAAAATGTACCCTGCAGAGCAGCATCAACCACTCCGTTTATGGCCCGGTTAATATCATCGGATGAATCGAACAGTATTTCAAAATCAAGTCCGGGCGGCAGGGTTTCCCGTAATTCCTGTAATTGTTTTTTTGCGCCTTTGGCCGTCTGCACGGTATTAAGCCCGGTTTCCTTGAACAGCTGGATTAAAAGCCCGTCTTCCTGGTTTATCCGTATTATTCCGCTTTCTTCATCATAGCCGTATTTAATTTCTGCCAGATCTTTTAATTTGACGGGAATATTATTCCTGGTAGTAGTAACAATAATATTCCCGATATCTTCCAGGTTTTTAAATTCACCGACCGTACGTACTACATATTTAAAAACACCTTCGTAAACATTGCCTCCGGCCTGATTCTGATTTTCGCCGTATAAAAGCTGCGTAATCCTGTTGATATCAAGTCCGTAGGCCTGAAGCCGGTTTTTGGAAACATCTACATGAATCTGTTTTTTTAATCCGCCTATTACACTGACATTGGCAATACCGGAAACCTGTTCGAATTTGGTTTTGATTTTTTCATCGGCCAGATTGTAAAGAGCTTCCATATCGGCATCACCGGCGGCTTTCAGGCCCAGCATCATTATTGGCATCATGGAAGGAGAAAATTTGAAAAGCATGGGAACGCCGGCATCATCGGGCAGAGCGTCTTTGATTATATCAAGTTTTTCCCTGATATCGCCGGTGAGCGATTCAATATTGGCGCCCCACTTGAAGTTAATTAAAACCGTAGATGTGCCTTCACGGGAAGTAGAGGAAATATGATCAATATTGTTTACACCCGATACAGTGCTTTCAATTAATTTGGTTATGGTTTTTTCCACTTCCTTGGGCCCGGCGCCGCTATACTGGGTAATGACCGCTATAATGGGTATTTCCAGGTCCGGGAACAAATCAACGGATAATCTGGAAAGACTGATGAATCCGAAGATTACTACAATCGAGAGGAGCATGAGTAAGGTAACGGGTTTTTTTACACTGATATCGCTTATAGACATATATTGCTCCGGATTATTTTTGATTTTGATGAACAGGATTTACCAAAACCCCTTCACTTAAAAATTCTTTGCCGAATACAACAATTTCATCCTGTGCTGTTAATCCGCCGGCTACAGCCGCTTCGGTTTCCGAATTAAACAAAATATCAATGGTTTTCAAATTAACAAGGTAATTGGTTGATGGGTTTGTGTTTTCTGATTTTTTTTTAGATTTTTTGCCATTATCATGATCATTGGTCTGGGGTTTATCCATGGCTGCAATATATACGGCCTTTTTATTCCCAATGGTAATTAAGGCGCTGGTGGGAACAATATAAACATCCCTGGCCGATTTGATTTTAATTGCCGCGTCTGCGTACATGCCGGGCAGCAGTTTTTGTTCTTTATTATTAAGAGATGCCCGTACCAGCAGGGTCTGGCTCTGGTTGTTTATTGCGTAATCCTTTCTGTAAATTTTGGCATGGAAAACTTCGGATCCCCGCGCCGGTACGGTGAAGGTAACATCCTGATCGGCCTTGATCTCCGGAACCCATCGTTCCGGCACATTTATATGGAGATCGAGAAACTCAATATCTCCGATGGCAGCTACGGACATACCCGGGGAAACCGTATAGCCCGGTGTTACGGATATGCTGGTTACATGGCCTTTTACCGGCGCTTTAACATAAGCCAGATTAAAGGCGGATCCGATCTGCGACCTGTCAATGTACATTATAATATCATCTTTTTTAACATAGCTTCCTTCAAATTTAACAATATGGTCGACTTTCCCCGGTACATCGGGAAAAACCAGAATACTGTTTTTGGCATACAGAGTACCGTTTAATTTTAAAAAACTGTCAAGATTGCCTTTTCTGGCTTTTTCAATTACTACGGTTACAATGCGTTTTTTATCCTGCGGCTTTTGGGGGGAGCAGGAATAAAACAGCAATGATAAAAAGAAAACGCCTGAAATGATAATGGCTTTTTTAAAAGCTGTATACTGTTTCATGATTTATCCTTTTTTAAAAAATTTTGAAGTATCAATGCCGTAGGTTTCAAGCAGGGTGCCGGTTTTAAGTTCCAGGGAAAGCAGGGCGCTGATATGCTGCAGTTCCAGATTGATACGGTTAATCTGGGTAAATCTGTAGGCATCCTGTATTTTAGAAAAATTTTCCGCATCCATATTGCCGTTATCATAATCGGTTTGCGCGAATTTATATCTTTTTTCATCAATTTCTTCCATGCGTTTGCTGGCTTCTATATTTTTTTTAAGAAGATCAATATTTTTCAGGATGCTGATGAGCTCGTTATGAATTGTTTCTTTTCTGGAAAGATAATCGAATTCAGCCTTTTCTTTTTCGTACTGTATTTCCATTTTTTTGGCCCGATCAGCAGGCAACAAAAAGGGCATGGAAAAATCAAAACCGGCAAAAAATTCATAATAATCATCGGGGCTTTTTGAAATACCCTGAAAAGCTTCCCTCCATTCCGACGGCCGGCTTTTCCCGGTAAAACCCTTGAGGACAAAAGAGGTATTAAGGTTTAACTCCGGCAGCATGCTGTTTTTAATCATGCGGTAACTCAGATTATTGTTTTCAATGATGATTTTTGCCTGCAGTAAATCAATATTTTTCCGGAAAGCTTCATTGGTAAGACTTTCGATATTATAGTTTTTATTCTGCAGAATAAAGGTTTCTATTATATTAATGTTGTTAAAGTTATTATCAGGAGATATATTTATTTTAGAAACAGATTTAATGTTCATGATAATATCCTCCAGAGTTTTCCCGGATTGTTCGGTGCGCAGCATATATTCCAGATATTTTTTTTCAAACATCAGCAGATCGCTTTCGCTGATCAGCCCCGCATCATAGCGCTGCTTGTATTTGTCAAACAGGTCTTTTNNTATTGCTGCAGGGAATTAAGGATAAAACCTGAAAGCAGCATTTGCTGGCCGAGATCGGAAAAATCGCGCATGTTTTTATGGATTTTTACCTGGGCAATGCCCGGAAGCCCGGCCAGGCCGTTTTTCAAGATCGGCTGTACAATATTAAAACTGATTTTCGGAATAAAAGAATAGGTATTGGTCATAACATTGGTAGGCGTGGCATAGGGCACATTGGTAATGAACAGGATACGGTATTGATGAGGATCATAACCCGCAATCAACGG
>DNNS01000305.1 GCA_003497555.1 Spirochaetia bacterium | reverse complement strand
TTTATTTATAAATTTACAAAAAATCTCAATGACAGCGAAGACCTGCTTCAGGAGCTATTTATTAAAATTTTTAAATACAGGGATTTTTACCGGGAAGAATGCAAATTTGATCATTTTATTTTTAAAATAACCTCCAACCTGTGCAAGGATTATTATAAAAAAAATAAATCCGGCTGCGTATTAAAAGAGCATCGGAGCTACCAGGCAATTCCGGAGGGCAGTGCCCTGGAAAAACAGGAAAGAGACAAATTAATTCTTGATCATATTTCCGCCCTGCCTTATAAACAGAAAATTGTAATTAATCTGCTTGTTTATGAAAACAAATCATACGCTGAAATTTCACAAATTACCGGGTTTTCCATACCCTCGGTAAAATCCCTGATTTTCAGGGCAAGGAATTTTTTAAAAAAAAAGCTTACTCCGCAACTTTTTTAGTTATTGTGCGTTATTCCTTGTTGAGTTATATATGAAATGCCGTAAAACCGTAAAATTACTATCCATGTATATTGATCATGAACTTTCCGGTATTGAAAAATCCGAAGTAGAAAATCATCTTTTAAAATGCAGAAACTGCTCTCTTGAACTTGATTTATTAAAAAAATTACATAACAGAATGATTAGTATTGATATTCCCGAACCGGGACCTTTTTTTGAACAAAACCTGTTCAGTAAAATTAAAAATCTGAAAACACATTCTGTTTTTGAACTTATCATTAATTATACCAATTCCCTTTTTACCAGGCCCGTATGGATTCCGGCCGGAACAGCTGCTGTCCTGCTGGCGGTTATACTCTTTTATTCCGGAAGTTTTGTTTATGCCCTGTCCGGTAAAAACACACAAATACAAAATGAAATCAAAAAAGCTGTTATTCAAAAATACCTGAAAAATTCAAATATTATTAACATTATTACATTGACGGAATTATGTTCGGATTGCGGAAAAACACTTTGCGCATGCAGCAGATCAATCAATAAACATGAAGAGTGTACCTGCGGAAAATGTAGTCTTAATCATAAAAAGGAGTAATAATGAATACGCAAAAAAATTTTACCGGTGTTTTAATACTAATGCTTGCGCTTTTATCCTTTATTCATCTCCTGGGAATTGAAAAAGCCGTTCTGGCCATAATCTTTGGTATTTTAGCCCTTAAGTATGACAGTGAAAACAAAAAGATTATCCGGGTTGCAATTATTATAAGTTTAATTTACCTTGTAATAATAGCAATTATTTTGATTTTTAAAATTCCGGAATTAAATTCTTTTTTGGAGAAATTATGAAAGCCGTTACTTTTATTACTGTCTCCATAATCCTGCTGTTTTCAGAAGATTATCTAATTTTGTCAAATCTCATTTTGGCAGTAAAAGAACGAAATCCTGAAATCACTTCCATGAGACAAAAGGTATCTGCAGCAAAGGAAAATATTAAAATAAAAGGTTCATGGAACCAGCCTAAAATCGGAACTGAATATTATTTTTCAGAAAACAGGTTTATGTTTGAAGCATTGCAGACGATACCATTCCCAGGCAAGACTTCTTCCAAAATCAAAATAGCAAAACTGGACGCTGCCATATCTGAACAGATGCTTTCTGCAAAAACCTTTTTAATAATATCTGAAATCAAAAAGGCTTATTATATGTATTATCTTGCATATAATAAAAACAGGGTAATAAATGAAAATCTTGATCTGATGAAACAGTATGCGGCAAATGCGGATGCATTATATGCTGCAGGAAAGTCCCAGCAAAGCGATCTGCTCAAGGCAAATGCAGAGATCGTTATAATGGAAAATATGATGTATATGCATAATGCAGAAATTGAATCTTCTATTTCAATGATACGTTCCCTGCTTGATTATAATGCAGATAAAAAACTGGGAATACCGGAAGAAATAAATATAAAACCTGTAATATTTTCGAATCTATCACTGGATTTGTCGCCTGTGATTAAAATAAAAAATATCATCATGGAAAAAAATTTAAAAGAGCTTGGCCTTTCCAGGCTTGAATGGCTCCCTGACTTCATGACTGGAATCAAGTATGACACTATGGAAGATCTTGGCGTTATGGTCTCTGCTGAAATACCCGTTTATTTTTTCAGACAGGCTGCTGAAGTAAGAAAAATGAAATATGAATCTGAAATGGCTGAAAATGAACTTTTAAATGAAAAAAACATAACCAGAGCTAAACTGGATGCGCTTGTAAATAATTACAAGGCAAAATTAAAATCTGCTGAAAATTCTAAAAATACCGTAATACCGCTCCGAGAACAGACATTAAAAGTAAGCGAAGCGGCATATCGCGCAGGCAAGGGAAGTTTTCTTGATCTTCTTGACAGCGCAGATAAATACCTTAAAGACAGGCACGATTATTATGAAACTGTTATAGAGCTCAAATTTATTCTGGCTGAGATCGAACAAATAACAGGAAAAGAAATTGAATAACACAAATAAGCAAATTCCCGAGGAACAATTATGAAAAAAAAACTTGTTGTTTTAATGCTCTGTTTGTCTGCGCTTAATTTACTGTTAATTTCATGCACAGGCAAGAAGACCGAAAATCATGCAGGACATGAACAGAAATCTGTGAAGACGGAATCCGGTATCGAATATTTCACATGCAGCATGCACCCCTCGGTAAAATCCGACAAACCGGGTAAATGTCCAATTTGCGGAT
>DNNS01000176.1 GCA_003497555.1 Spirochaetia bacterium | reverse complement strand
GAAAAACTTTTGGCGGAACAGATTCAGATTCGGCATGGGATGTAACATCAGATGATAGTAATAATGTTTTTATTTCCGGGGATTTTTATGGAACTGCTGATTTTAATCCGGGCAGTGGAACTGATAATAAAACTTCCGCAGGTTTTGCTGATATTTTTATTGTTAAAATTAAATCTAATGCGGATTATGCATGGACTGCAATCATTGGAGGATCATCCGGAGAAATTGCACAAGGTGTTGCAGTTGATAATAATTTTAATATTTGTTATGCCGGAAATTTCTCCAGTTCAGGCATGGATTTTGATCCTACCGGCGGATCAGATTTAAAAACTGCGAATTATTTTGACATTTATATTTCAAAAATCGGTCCTGATGTTTCAACGTATGGCTTCACGAAAACATTCGGCAGTAATGGCTGGGATTGGGGGTATTCTCTGGCTATTGACTGCAATAACAATATTTTTGTTGCCGGAGATTTTCAAAATACCGTTGACTTTAATGCAGATATCGCAGTTGATGATCATACATCCTTAGGCGGATGGGATGCCTGTATTACCAAAATAAATTCAGATGGGTCTTATGGCTGGACAAAAACATTTGGGAGCAATTATAACGACAGCGCTATCGGCATTGCAACAGGCCAGCAAAGTAATGTTTTTATTGGCGGGTCATTTGAAGGAGTAAACGTGGATTTCGATCCGGGAGCCGGCACTGATTATAAATCTTCCGCGGGTTCAAATGATATATTTTTGATGAAATTAAATAATGACGGATCTTATGTATGGACAAAAACATTCGGCGGAACAGCAAAAGATTGCGGGTATAAACTTGCGATTGATGCCATGGGGAATATTTTTTTAACCGGATTTTTTCAAGATACTGCGGATTTTGACCCGGGCGCCGGTACTGATTATAAAACATCGGCCGGAGATTGCGACATATTTTTGATTAAAATATATTCCAACGGCGACTACGCCTGGACAAAAACCATGGGCGGTCCCGGAGAAGATAAAGGCTTGTGCATAGCAGCAGATAAAACCGGAAATATTTTTATTGCCGGTTCCTTTCGCGATACTGCAGATTTTGATCCGGGCAGCGGCGTAGATAACAAAACATCGGAAGGCGGCCGTGATGCTTTTATGGTTAAAATTAATCAGGATGGGTCGTATGGCGGCGTAAAAGCATTTGGGGGAACCGGAATATATGACGTCGCTCAAGGCGTATGCGCCGATAATTGCGGTAATGTATATTTAACCGGAAATTTTTACAACACGGTGAATTTCAATCCCATAGGCGGAACTGAAAGCGTAACCGCCGCCGGAAACGCAGATGTGTTTTTAATCAAGTATAATAATTTTTAAAGAAATAAAACTGCTATTTTTTGATATAAAAACATATCTTATTTTTGCGTTATAAGCGCTATACAATATCCAGGCATTGTCCAGTTTTGTTTCACTGATGCGCTTTGCGCAATCTGCATGATATCAGTTATTTTTCCTTTTGGTATTTCTTCTCCTGCCGGCTTTGAAACATACAGCACATCAGCGCTTTCAAAGGGAAAATTTAATTTTACGGCTGCTGCGCATGTATTTACCAAAAGAATTTTTTCTTTTCCGCTTTTGGTTACAAAATAAATTCCGCTCAAAGCCTTTATTCGTGTTTCCTGATAACGTCCAACTCCCCGGTATTCCGGACCATTGTTAAAAACCAGTACCTGCGCGCTGTCTATATTCTCCCATGCCCTGGTCAGAAGTATATAGCTGATGGTCGAAGGATTAAATGTGAAATCCTGATAAATACTATGCGGCCATCCGTCGCCGTTACCAAACATAAAAAACTGATAAATCGAAACAACCGGAAAATATTTAAACCAGCTGATAAAATAACTGAGATTGAAAAGAGCGTTCATCATTGTATGACTGGGATACGGCCCGGCATTTTTTCCTTTGGGTTCCATACCAACTTCCGTAAGCCAGAGTTTTTTTCCGGCAAATAATCTATTCTGTCTTTCCAGGTATACAGAGGGCAGTTCCTGAACTGCTGCAAAATGAAAGGCGTATTTTGCCCAAAAATAAACTTCATCGTTTTCTTCAATTCCTGAAAAATCCCTGTCAAAAATATAATTTTTTATATTCTCGGAATTCTGAAAATGAAGATAGGGATGTGCTATACAGGCATTATAAAATGTTTCTTTTGCCAGACGTTTGTCCCAGCTTTCAAGTTCATCTTTTTTGGCCTGCGGAAGATTAAAAAGATTGCGTTCATTAAATGGTTCGGTAATACAAACACCAGATTCATCTTCCGGATAGTTTTTATTTATAAATTCACAGATTTTTTGTATTATTTCGATATACTGTTCTACATTCCATCCGCCAGGCCGTGTCTGTCCCTCGGTTCCCATTCTGTAGCCGTAATAGGAAACTTCGTTTCCCATTTCCCAGAAAACCGGTTCCTTGTGATTCTCCTTTATTTTTTTTATATGCTTAATCGAGTAATCAGCATCTCTTGTATACACATTTAGACAAATAATTTTACGGAGATTGTATTGTTTTGACAAAGCGAAAAAAGAATTTATATCGATTTTTACAATACCGCCGCACATATCATATTGTTTTTGACGATGACGGCGAGCTCCCTCGCTATCGATTTTATCGATCATTTCTTCATCAATTGTCATAGTGTCCCAATTAAAAAAATTGGCAAGAGTTGAACCCTGAAAACGTGCAGTTTCCGTTTTAAAAATCGCTATTTGCCGGTGTACATTCTCATGCATATAATTTCCTGGATAATCAAAATGAACAATTTCGCCCAAATTTAGGCCCCAGTATTGCTGTGAAACACGAGTAAATACATCCGGTTTTTGAATCATGATATCAAATGTTTTTTTTGCAAGCGTTTTTTGATCATTAATAAAATACGGCTCCTGAGAAAATACCGATGCTGTTAAAAAAAATAATATTAAAAACATTTGCCGCATTGTTTGCTCCTTTTATTTTTTATATGGTTCAAGCATTTTATCAGACTCTTGAAAATAAATATCGGCATATTTTACCGCAGACATTTTCCCTTTGATAAAATCGTATCCCACAATATCTTTTAATTTTTTATTAAATTCCTGCCAATTTTTTAAATTGGGCCGTAAATTACACAGAGTATGATTTTTACCTGTATTTATGTATATAGAAATATTGCGGGGCGGCGGTATAAAAAACTTGCCGGTTGAACTGATTCGCGCCGACATTCCGTTTTGCATCCTGCTAAAAAGATCCGCATTCTTTTGGTTTACATAAAATTGCATAAATTTATAAGCCTCATCCTTGTTTTTTGAAATTGATGCCAGCGCCAGATATCCTGTATATCCTCTATATAAATTATTACCGGGATGCGGTTCCTCTGTTATATCCCATTCCAGATCTTTTACTGCATTAAGGTCAATAAGCTGCCAGGCATAAGTCATATTCAGGTAAGTTTTCTGCATTATAAAAAACGAAGTTTGTCCTGTTGCGGTACCTGTTACTTCCTGAACTTCCTCAGGCGCAGGTAAATATGAATACATTTTTTGTAATTTTTCATGTATGGAAATAAAATCATTTTTTTTGTCTTTTTTAATTTTTCCTGTTTCATAATCCCATAAATCCGGAACCAGCTGCGGTACAGGATAATTAATATCCTGAATTGTAAAGTTATGACGGTAAGACGGATCCTGTTTTTTTTTGCTTGATTCATAATAATAAATTTTTGAAAGATATTTAATGAAAATATCGAGATTCCATGAATTAGGAGGAATATCGATGCCGGCCTCCAGGAACATTTTTATATTATATCCAATTCCCATAGTAGTAAACTGAACCGGCATTCCAAGAATTTG
>DNNS01000640.1 GCA_003497555.1 Spirochaetia bacterium | reverse complement strand
GTCAGATGCCCGTTATTATCTGGGAGCGTCTTTCTATAATCAGGGCCGATATGAAGATGCTTTGGAATATCTGGGACTTTTCCGTAAAACCATGCCGGCAGACGGCGAACTTTCCTGGTGGGCGGATTTTTATTATGCCCGCAGTCTGGAACGCATGAAAAGACTCAGGGAAGCATATCTTATGGCCCGGAACATGCTCGGTAAACGGGAAAAACAGGATCTTTATCTCATGCTGCTCAGGCTCTCGGAAGATTTAGCTCCGGACGAGTATAAAAATTATAAAAATCTTTTTCTGAAAAAATTTCCCGGCTCTTATCTCTCATATCTGATTTATAAAAAAGACGCTTTTACCGAACTGCGCAGCAGCAATTATGACAGCGGGCTTGCTTATCTTAAAAAAGCCTATTCATCCCGCCGGGACGATTATACGGCAATTGAAAATATTTGCCGCGGCCGCGATTTATCCGGTATTGTTATATCCAATACTGATCTTTTTTATAATTATATTTTTTTTCTGGAACCCTCCGCCGTTAATACAGCTACCAATTTCTCTGAATTTATCAAAACGCATGATGCTGAAATATTTGACGAGTCGGAAGAAGATATTAATATTCTGAATAACTGCCTGCATCCCCTGGCTTTCCAGGCAGAAAAATCCAAAAAAAGTTTTGTTATGGGAACGGACGGTTTTTTCAGCAACTATTATACTTTTCTCCCGGAAGCGGCCGGTCATGCCTATCATGAGCGTTTTTCCCTGCTGCTTTTATTTGAGGAATATGACGCCCTTTCCCGGGAAATTAACAGGGTTTTTTCAGATCAGCCGGAAAAGGCTTTTTATTATTTAAACAAACTTGATGATCAAAAAAATGATTTATATTCATCTCTGCTCAGGGCGGCAAGAATAATAAATGCCAGAATGTCCTTTTTACAGCTGATACCGTATGATTTTCTGAAACTGTCATGGCCGTTATATAAAAAAGATACTGTGCTGTATTTCTCGCGCCTGTACAGGGTGCCGCCTCTTCTGGTTTACGCAGTAATCCGCGAAGAAAGCCATTTTAAAACCGGAGCGTTTTCTGAAGCCGGCGCATCGGGGCTGATGCAGCTAATGGATTCTACCGCCCGTGAAATTTTCCGCAAACGCCGGCTGAATGAATTTTATGAATATAATCTGAAAGACGATGTTCTTAATCTGCAACTGGGGATTGATCATCTTGGCACCCTGCTTTCGCAATTCAAGGGCAGTTTAATGCATACTGTAGCGGCGTATAACGGCGGCGGCGGAAACGTCAGAAAATGGATGCAGGGTTCTTACCGTGATTTACTGCATTTTGTACTTTTCATTCCATTCGATCAAACCGAACAATATGTAAAAAAGGTAATGACCAGTTATTATATTTATAATTGCCTTTATCAGGATGATCCTGATTTTTTTCCTGAAAAAAAAAACAATATCAAATAAGATACCGTTAAATCATAGTGGATAGATATGATTTAACGGTATTGTAAATATTTAATTATAAACAGAAGTTTAATTTTCTTTTTTAAGGGATATTTGCGGATATTATTAAAGATTGCTTTTTGACCCATTTTTATCAGTCTCCAGGGTAAATAAATACGGCACTATTAAGTAATCTTATTTGGCATGAATTATGATATTTAAATACTGAAACAAAGAATTTAAAAGGAGTTATTATGAAATTTTTAAAAAACATCAGGAATGCGGCTTTATTAACGGTTATCAGCTTAATCTTTACCCTGCCTGCCGGTTTTGCTGAAGAATCGGTAAAATCAGTTAAAACAGATACAAAAGAAAACGGACATTTGATCCGTTCGATGATTTCTTCCGGCCCGGTTTATCTGATTACTGATAACAGCAGCGGTTTTGCAGCTGCCTGGCAGGGAAAAAGGTATTTCGGGTATTCTCCGCTTTATACCGGAATTAATCTTAATTTCTACAATCCGCAGCAAAAATTTCCAAGCAGGGAAGAATTTATTGCCAGACATAAAGAAAGAAAAGATTCGGTACAAAACCGCAGATATGATAATAAAATGCGCAATAACATTGAAATTTTCGGAAATGCCAATTTCGGTTTCAGGACAAAATTTTTTCATCCTGCGCTGGCATTTGATATTTCAACCGGCATAGGCTACAAACGCGATCCGCTTGCCTCCAATGCGCACGATCCGAAAAACTTCGGATTATCTACCGGAATCGGATTACAGTTTTTTGCGAACAAGAAAATATCCGGAGAAATTTATTATAATCCGGTATGGAACTTTAAACATACTGCCAATACTATTCACAGTATCGGTTTGTCGGTAAATTTTAAACACGCTTCCCGTATTAAAAGCGCTGCCTGGGATAAATCGTTAAAATAATTTTATAATATTTATTCACGCTTCCTCTCCTCCAATTTACGCCGGAAGTTTTAACTTCCGGCGTACAATGCTGATTATATCCCACAAAGCAGTGATTTTGCCTGCTTATGGTTTAGCAAATGCCTGGCTTCTTCTTGCTGAAGGGACATACTCTTTTTTTCTCCCGCCGTGCAAATTTATTTCTATTATATAGAAAAAGCGGGCTTTATTGTTTTATTTACCCAAAAAATAAATTTGCACCCCCTAAAATCCTGGTATTTAAGAAAACATCAAATCAAGATATAATATATTATGCAACGGGAAAAATCTGTTTTTTAAAATAAAAACAAGGATTTTAAACATGAACAAGGCAATGTTAGTAATTTTTTTATGTCTGGTCGGCTTGTCAGCTGCGCCAAAAAATGAAAATGAAATTGTTAAAACCCGGGAAATGTATAATGCCAATATCAAGGATTTAATAAATTATATAATGGATATAACAGGTTACAGTATTTCCTATACTGATCTTCCTGCTGATCGGCGCATAAGTATTCCGGCTTCCGAATCAATTACCGTAAAGGAACTTATGGGGAATTTCGCTTCAGAACTTTTATCCATCGGTTTTTCCCTGGAAAAAAAGGGATCCATGTACCGGGTATATAAATTACAGGATGTAGACAGCGCCGAGGATATTTTTACTGATATTGAAAAGGTAAAATCCATACAAAACCGCGCCAGAATAATAATATTTTTAAAAAGCATACGGCAGGTAAAGGGGGAAGCGATTCTCGCCCAGCTCAGGCAGCACCTCTCGGCTTCGGGAAATATTTCTTTTATCGAAACTGCCGGTAAAATTCTGATAAAAGATCTGGTGGAAAAAATTATTTTAATCAATACGCTGATTGACGAGCTTGATACCAGCGGAGAAACCGGAAATATTATTAAGGAATTCATGCTCAAGCACGTATCGGCGGACCGCGCAATTTTGGCGGTTTCTGCCACCATTCCCGGCCTGGTTACCGACGATACGCGTTATCCGGCCTCGCGCCGCGTATCGCCGTATCAGCAGCAGCAAGAAAATTTTTTAAGGCTGTTTCGGCTGGATCGGAATGATGCAATCTATCTGTCCGGGCCGCAAAAAACCGCTGAACGCACGGCAGAAAACATTCTGCAGATTCTTGCCATGATTGACAAACCGGCTATAGCGGGTGAATCGGCAAATTATGAAATTGTAAAACTGAATATTCTGGGATCTGATGAACTTATGGAAATACTTAACCGTATTACCGGTAAAAATGATTCCCGCCGGCCATATCCCCAGGATGAAAACAAGGCAGCGTTTAAGTTCAAGGGGCAGGTCGATCTTATTCCGTCTCCATCCAAGACATATATTCTGCTGATTGGCGATGAAACGGACCGCGCTTTAATCAGAAAAATCATCAGCGATATCGAGAATAATCTGGGAACGGAAAAAATAACCGCCGCTTCCCCGGTATTCAGGGTATATCCGGTTTTGTACTCCAAATCAGAAGATATTACTGCCATGCTGAATAATTTAAAGACTCCCTCGGCCGCAGGCGAAACATTGTTCAGTCCTGACACCGTAATTATCAATTATCCGCAGCAGAACAGCGTTTTAATCAAGGCGCCGCTGCAGAAAATTCAGGCCATTGAAGAAATCATTAAAAAACTTGATGTGCGCAGCACCCAGGTGCTGGTTGAAGTAAAGGTAATTGAATTTTCCTATGATAATTCCAGGAAACTCGGTATCGATTATTCCTTTCCGGCATTAAAAAATTTAACTGCTTTAGCCGGTCAACTTGACATTTCGCTTAAAGGTCTGGCAGCCAAGGGAATTTTCAGCGGTTTATCGCCTGATTCGGCTTCTGCCAATAACCCCGGCGCTTTTTTCTGGCATAACGATTCTTCATTTATAGTGGGCGCCCTGGGAGAAATCGGCGATGTAAATATAATTTCCACTCCCAATCTGCTTACCCTCAACAATAAACCGGCAAAAATAGTCATTGCCGACAAAAAAGCCATTCAGAAAGAAGAACTGCAGATTGCCCAGAGCGGCAGCACGTCATCCGATAAAGTTCTGATTACTCATGAATATAAAGAGGCTGGAATATCGCTTACTATTACCCCGCATGTCAATGATGATCGGAATGTCACCCTGGAATTAAAACAGGAGATCAACGATTTTAAGGAAACCAGCACTTCCGGATTTCCCGATATTGCCACCCGTTCCATTGAAACCGAACTGGTTGTAGCTCATAAAACCACGGCTATTTTAGGCGGGCTGATACAGGATAAAAAAGTTTCTACTGAACGCGGTATTCCGGGGCTTATGCGAATTCCCGGGCTGGGCGTTTTATTCAGGCGAACCCAGACAGTAACGCGTAAAGTTGAACTGCTGATTTTTTTAACCCCTTATATTCTTTCCAGTGATGAAGATTTAAAAGAAATAAGCAGCAGGAAACTGCTTGATTCGGCATATCAAACCATGCAGCATAAAAAACTCCCTTTAAAAGAACGAATTGCCCTGCGCCGTCAGGAGCGGAAAGAAAAAAAATTAAAAAAAGAATAACCTAATCTAAAGTTTTTACGAATCTTGGTTTTTTACTTTTCGCGAAATAATTTTTTATAGCGTATATTCGCTTAACAGGCAAATCAAATATTTACCCGAACTTGACCTCAATTTTACTCACTACA
>DNNS01000643.1 GCA_003497555.1 Spirochaetia bacterium | reverse complement strand
GAACCATATTTTCATGGTTTCGGTTGGCTCGCAAAAACGAGATATCTCCTGCTTTTTAATGTGCTTAAAAATTGATGTTTTCATTTATTATCAATTCATCTACGCTGCCGGATGAGCGGATTTATAAGTTTTTTTCAGTCTTTCAGCAGTAACATGCGTGTAAATCTGTGTAGTGGAAAGGCTTTCATGTCCTAAAAGTTCCTGTACGGAACGCAGATCACAGCCTGCATCCAGCAGATGAGTGGCAAAGGTATGGCGCAGAGTATGCGGATGAATGCCTGAACCGGCGGCAATTTTTTTCAGGGTTTGTTTAAAGTTCAGACTGATACCGCGTATGCCAAGACGTTTTAAATTTTTATTCAGAAACAGGGGCCCGCACTGTATAATTTTTTCTTCTAAATATTTATCAATAAGATTTTTTACCCGCCCGGTAACAGGAACCATGCGTTCTTTTTTTCCCTTGCCCATTACGCGGATAATCCGGTTTTCCAGATCAAGNNAGATCAAGGTCTTCAATATCAAGGCCGGCTAGTTCACTAATGCGCAGTCCGGAAGAATATATAAGTTCCAGCAGCAGCCGGTTACGCAGGGCATTTTTACCGGAAAGATGATCAAGTCCTTCTAAAATTTTTTTCATCTTTTCTAAAGAAATAAAATCAGGCAAAAGACTGCCCGGCCGGGGAGCGGAAAGCAGGGCAGCCGGATCAGAAGCGGCAATATTCTGCGTACGCAGGAACCGGTAAAATGCCCGCAGGCTTGCGCTTTTTCTGCCTATTGTACGGTTGTTATTATTTTTACGCAGTTCTGCCAGATAATTTCTTAAATCATATCGGCTGACCACGCGGAAATCAAGCCTGCGGTTATGTAAAAACTCCTGCAAATTGTCCAGATCTGCCCGGTAGGCTCTGATGGTGGCTTCGGAACAACCCCTGGCTGCGAGGTGTTCAAGGAATAACTTTATACTATCATGCATGCAAGATTATACTTCGTCTTCTACCGGGGCTTCTTCCGGAGCAGCGCCGGCAGATTTGATAATACGGTGACCGCATTCAGCATCGCTGCACTGCACCCAGGAACCGTTTTTTTTACTGTGTTTTTCAATCATGAATTTTCCGCATGCCGGGCATTTGTCCGCAGCCGGTTTTGTCCAGGAAACAAATTCACATTCCGGATAACGCGAACACCCGTAAAAGGGTCTGCCTTTTGTTTTACTGCGCTTGGCAATAATATCGCCGCTGCATCCGTCTACCGGGCATTTCATAATCGGCATGGACTTGGTATTGCGGCAGTTGGGAAATCCCGAACAGGCTAAAAAAAAGCCGAAACGTCCGAGTTTTTTGATTATTTTGGCTCCGCACTTTTCGCAAACCTGGTCGGTTTCTTCATCCATAAAATTTTTCATATTCTGGATATTTTTTTCGGCCAGCTCGAATTCTTTGGCAAAATTTACATAAAAATCAGAGAGCAGTTTCTGCCATTCAAAACTCCCGTTTTCTACCCGGTCCAGTTCACTTTCCATTTCCGCGGTAAAATTAATATTTAAAATTTGCCGGAAATTTTCTTTTAAAATGCCGTTTACCACATTGCCCAGTACTGTAGGTTTTAAATAGCGGCCTTCGCGCTGTACATAATAACGCGCTAACAGTGTACCGATAGTGGGCGCATAGGTGGAAGGACGGCCGATTCCGGATTCCTCCATGAAGCGTACCAGCGAAGCATCGGTATAGCGCGGCGGAGGCATGGTAAAATGCTGTTCAGGATTAAAACGCTTTTTATCAACTTCTTCGCCCTGGCTGAAACCGGGAATGATCAGTTCTTTGGAATCGGAAGACAGGAAGTGCAGGGCTTTTAAAAAACCGTCAAAAACCAGTTTGGAGCCGGCTAAGGAAAAAAGCGCGTCGCCGGCGCTGATTTCCAGATGCTGGGTTTTAAAAGAAGCGCTTTTCATCTGTGAGGATATAAAACGTTCCCAGACCAGACTGTATAATTTGTATTCATCGGGTTCCAGAAATTTTTTAATTGATTCCGGCGTACGGTAAGCCGAGGTAGGCCGGATGGCTTCGTGAGCATCCTGGGATCCGGAACGGGATTTGTAAATATTGCGCGCCTCCGGCAGGTAATTTTCGCCCCAGCTGTCTTTAATGAATTTTTCGGTTTCCTCGGCAGCCTGATTGCTGATGCGTACGGAATCCGTACGCATGTAGGTAATAAGCCCGGTGCGCTCGCTTCCAATATCAAGGCCTTCATATAGGCGCTGGGCTAACATCATGGTTTTAGAGGAAGAAAAACCGAAACGCTGGGATGCATCCTGCTGCATTCTGGAGGTAATATAGGGAGCAAGCGGTTTACGGGTACGCTGTGATTCTTCAACTTTACTGATAATGACTTTTTCGTTATTTATAGCGGAAAGAATTTCATCAACATCAGCGCGGCTTTTAAGCTTTATTCTTTTTCCGGCGCGGGAAATAAAACGGGCGCTGTATTCTTCTTTAAAGCCTATTTTACTGAAAACCAGAAAGAGTGTCCAGTATTCTTCACTGATAAATTTATTTATGGCGTCTTCGCGTTCACAGATAATGCTTAAAGCCACAGACTGTACGCGGCCGGCGGAAAGGCCTTTTTTAACTTTTTCCCACAGCAGGGGTGATATTTTATAGCCTACAATACGGTCAAGTATACGGCGGGCTTTCTGGGATTCCACCTTTTTATTATCAATGTCGCGCGGATGTTTGATGGATTCCTGGATGGCGGTTTTGGTGATTTCGTTAAAAGAAATGCGCGAGATTGGTACATCGGGATGTTTTTCGGAAATAGCATTGCGCAGATGAAAAGCGATTGATTCCCCTTCGCGGTCATCGTCCGAAGCCAGCAGCACTTCTGTTGATTTTCCGGCTGCCCTGCGCAGTTCCTGTAAAATTTTACCGCGTCCCCGCACAGTTATGTATACCGGAGTAAAATTATTTTCAATATCAACTCCGAAGCGCGATTTGGGAAGATCAATAATATGCCCCTTGCAGGAGGTTACCGAGTATCCCGAGCCCAGGTATTTTTCAATTGTTTTAGCCTTGGCCGGAGACTCGACAATGACAAGTTTTTTTTCTTTCATTATAATTTATTCCTTAAATAATTTTAACATATTGCCGGCCGGGAAATTCCTGCACCAGGCCGTTCAGTATAAGCCGTGAAATCGCGGCACTAGCCCGCTGCGCTTCAAGACCGGTATGGCGGCAGACAGCAGCAAGGGTAAGCGGAAAGACTCCCAGCGAAGACAGCAGAAGATTTTCAGCGTCATTTTCAGTTTGCGCTTTCTCGAGGACTTCCAGCCCCAGATGTTTTAAAAAACAGCCGGTACTTCCGATTACCAGGGCGCCTTCTTCCGCCAAACGCCGGTTTCCTGCAAAATCTTCGCTGTTTTGCGGATCGTAAAGTACTGCCAGTTCCCGGTTTTGATCAGCCGCGTATTTAGCTGTAATCAGGGCTCCGCTTTTTATTCCGGCCTGGATAATAACAATAATATCGGAAAGGCCGCTGATAATTCTGTTGCGCCGCGGAAAAAAAAATTTCCGGGCTTCGGCGCCGGGCGGATACTCGGAAAGCACCAGGCCGCCGGCTTCCAGTATACGATGATAAAGATTAAAATTGGAAAGCGGATACGGCTTGTCAATACCTGAACCCAATACCGCACAGGTTCGCCCTTTTTTATAAGAACCGTAATGTGCGCAGGTGTCGCAGCCTGCAGCCATGCCTGATACGCAAAGCAGACCTCTTTCCGCCAGGGCCGAAGCGAGTTTTTCCGAGAAAACTTCAGCGTAGCCGGAAGGTTTTCTGGTGCCGACAACAGCCGTGATTTTTTTACTGTAACCGTTCATGTCCGCAGGAATTACTCCCGCGGCAAAAAGCACCAGCGGCGGATCGTAAATATGCCGGAGGCGCACCGGATACCTGCTGTCTTCAAAATCGATTATGGCAATATTTTTTTTAATGCAGGTTTCAGTTATCTTTTGGGCTGTTTCCATGCAGTTCTTTAAACCCGTAAAGGCAGGAACTTTTTTTCCGGAAGTACGCAGCAGCATGGCTGAAATTTCACTGTCTCGCAGTTTCAGCATACTTTGAACACTGCCGGCGCGGGAAAGCAGCAGATCGAATTTTCGGGCGCTCATACCTTCAATCCGGGAAAAAACCAGATACGGGTTCATCTTAAATTCTGAAGATCCTCTAAATTTTTCTTTACATTTATCCAGCGATCGGATTTTTCATCAAGAATCGAAAGCAGCGTTCGGTAATGATCTTCGGTTTTTTCATAATGATGCAGGGAAAAATGCATTTTAGCCAGGGAGAAATGAGCATCAATATGTTTAGGTTCAAATGCCAGAACTTTTTCCAGAAAGCTGATGCCCTCTGCGGGATTAGAGCGCAAAAAACCATGCAGCAGGCCAAGGGCGTAGAAAAAACGCGAAGAAGAAATATTTTTTTCTTCCGGGGAACCTGCCGCCAGGGCATTTTTCCCGGCAATTTCAAGACCTTTCTGATAAACATTTTCCGCCTCGTCAAGATATTTGGCCGCTTCTTCGGCACGGGGGCAGGTTTCGGCATAATTGGCATAAGCCAGGCCAAGATAATAAAGCGCATTCAGGTCGGTGGAATTGATTTTCAGGGAATCTTCAAGGTAGCGTGCGCCTTCAAGAAACATTTTATATTCAAGCATTTTTATTCCCAGGCTTTTTTTTATTTCGCCCTGCTGATTAACGGCAAGAATTGCATATTTTACCGCATCTTCAAATTGGCGCAGGGATTTTTTCAGGCTTTCGTGCGTACCCTTTTGTTTTAAAAGGATTCCTTCATTATAACTTTTTTTGTATTCTGGCGTGCAGGATGAAATTAAAAAACCCAGCAGAAATGTAATTGCGCCTGGATAAAAAAATTTATTCATTTTGTCCCCCGCTTGCGTACGGTATCAAGATGTTCTTTTATAATTTGATTTTTACTGTCAAACGACCAGGCGCGGGTCAGATATTTTCTGGATAAATTAAATTTACCAAGCAGATAATACCACCAGCCCATGCTGTCAAGATAAGCCGGATTATTTTCATCCTGCTCAAGGGCTTTTTTAATAAAACGGCCGGCCTGTTCAATGTTTTTTCCCCACTCCAGATAATTATATCCCAGGCTGTTGTTGGCATTGGCATTGGCGCCGTCAAGCGTAAGGGCTTTTTTCAGATAAAACTCGGATTTTTCATATTGTTTTCTTTTATTACAGATATAACCGAGCGCTGCATTAATCTGGGCATTTTCAAAATTCATTTTCAGCAGACTGTTAAAATGCTCTTCGGCTTTTTGAAATTCATTCAGTATGGTATAGATGTAACCTGAGATCATATTGGCTTGCAGCACATGAAAGGGATTTTTACGGGCGCTTATAACTTTGGCAAAAAACGGCGCTGCTTTGGTATACTCCTGCAGGCTGGTATAACAGAGTCCCAGATAATAATGATTCTCCGGGAGCTCCCGGTTACGGCTTTCAATGTCTGAAAAAAAGCCGAGAGCCTCGTCGTACCGTTTCTGTTTATAGGCATCTATGCCTTTTTTTAAAAGCTGTTTTATATCGCGAATTGCCATAAGGTACTGCCTGTTAAAAAAGACCAGCAAGCCGGGCGAGATTTTTATCAAGCCTTAATAAATCGCTGACAATATTATAAGGCCTGCTGCCGCCGACCCAGAGAGGAAACCCTGCATAAAGCTGTGAAAGAGGACTCAGGGAAATAAAATTTTCAGTAACCGCCAGGGTATCGCTTTCGGGTTCCAGGCCGTTTTCTGGCGGTTCGGACTGAAAAAAAATTTTTTCACTATCTTCTTTATAGTCAGTGCATTGCAGGGAATCTTTATAAATTCTTTTTCCCGGCACGGTAATTTTCAAGCCCTTTATTAAAGAAAAATCCGCAGGAAAATTGATATTATATAAAAAGGGTATGGAAAAATCCCCGATGGAGCCGATTATTTTTTCTACAGCCGATGCTTCATGGTCATAAGTGCGCCCGCTATGATCAAAAGAATTATGAGAAATTGCCAGAGCCGGTACCCCTGCTGCCCAGGCATGATGCGCTGCCGATACGGTACCGGAATAATTAATATCGTTTCCCAGATTGGGCCCCATATTAATTCCTGAAATCACCAAATCTACCGGGATATTTTTTTTTAATATACCGGTTTTGGCGCAGTCTACCGGAGTACCGCTTAATGAGTAACGTCCGTTATCGATTTTCTTCAGTAATAATTCGCTGTAAATGGTAAAAGACATACCGCAGCCCGAGCGTTCCCGATCGGGCGCAATCATGATAACTTTATGCGTTTCGGTTAATTTCCGGTATAAGGCGTTTATTCCAGCGGCCTGATAACCGTCATCATTTATCAATAGTATATTCATAAGGTCTGCAAAAATATAATATAATATATGAAATAAAGCAAAAAATTATTATTCTCAAAGCAGCCTTTCGTTCTGCCGCCTGTTCTGATTGTCAAAATAGTAAGAAAAAAAATAGCCGCTGAGCAGCAAACGCACAAACAAGTAAGCTGCGCCGTAAGGCGCCCTAAAGTACTGAACACCGGATTCTCTGCACAGCGGGCAGTACTCTGCGGGCTCAGCGCCCTCT
>DNNS01000304.1 GCA_003497555.1 Spirochaetia bacterium | reverse complement strand
CAAGGGAACCGTTTCTGGATGATTGGTCTGCGAATGAGCGGACTGAAAAATATACTTGAGGATGTCAGTAACAGAGATGGGCGTTTTTGGAATGTAGAATTCTGGAATTTGAGGGAGAAAAGGCAAAAATTCGGTAGGAGAAATTTCAACATGTCCGAATTGTAAAGATATAAGAAAAAATATCGGTCGGAAGATTAAAATTTGACGGGTGATGGGGTATAATAAATTATGCGGACAGAAGGAAGTTCCTATTCATTCATCATTGCCGGTAAAGTACAGTATTATATGCCGGTTACCACGCATGATACGGGCGCTCCCGCCGAACTTTACGGAAGCGCTGAAGCGGTTATACCGCGGTATCTGATTACCGCGCTGATGGGCTGCGGCAAAACCGGCATAGTGCAGGGAGTGGAATACGGTGTGCTAAAAAAAGTGGAGTTCATCGGCCGGAACCGCATAATAGCCGGGCAATTTAATCCGCGGCTGATAGAAAAAATTGCGGCAATAAATAATCTGCTGGCTGGTGAAAGTGTGTTTCATGAATACGGCAATATTAAATATGCGGATGCACGGCATGGGGCGATTGTCGCGGCTCATCGCTTTAAAGAAAACAGTTCAGGCTATATTGCAGTAGCCAATTTAGATAATAATAAACACTATCATGCTTCATTTGATATTAGAGAAACATCAATCAAAAACGGCGAATATGAAGACACTTTCGGCTTCGGGAAAGACCGGGTGCAAAACGGCAGCTTAACTTTTGACATTGAACCCTGCGGAATACGGGCGTTTAAGATTACCGGGTAAAATTTTCGGCTAATCAAAAATACGCCCGTTTTGGTAAAAATTGCTAATATTTTATGGATTTAAAATTATAGCATACTTTTTTTTGCCGCCGAATAAACAGAAGCTAATTGAATTTTCATGATTGTTTTTTAATACTGATTGAATTTGCTATTCATTTAATGGTTCTTGAATAAAAGCAGTTTTTACAGCAGTAAGTATTTCCGGACAGGCGAGAAGATCTATAGCAGTCATAGACATTATTTTTGCAGCTTTAATCATGCCAACATGCCCTGCTGCTGAACCAGCCAACTCGCGGAATTCATTTGTATGAGTGCTTACGGTTTCGGGGCCAATGGCAATATATGGATGCAGGGCCGGTACTGCTTGACTGACATTTCCCATATCTGTAGAACCCATACCGCCTTTATTGGGAATAGGAAATTTTACATCAATCCCTAATTTTCTCATGTTACTATCAACAAGATCTGCAAGCACAGGATTGGGACACATTGGCGCATAGTGATACTGGCCTTCTGTAAATTTCAATCTTGCCCCTGTGACTAAAGCACCGGCTTCAGCACAGGCCTTTACTTTATCAATAATTTGCCGTGTGTAGGGGACATCCATTGCGCGTACCCCGAACTTTGCAGCTGAATATTCCGGCACAATATTTGTTGCTTCTCCGCCGTGGGTAATTATACCGTGAACGCGCGCATCACTCCGCAGATGCTGCCGCAAAGCATTGATACCGGTAAAAGCCAGGATCAAAGCATCAAATGCGTTAATTCCTTTTTCTGGTGCTGCTGCGGCATGAGCTGATTTGCCAAAAAATTCTAAGGTAATCTTACAGCTTGAAAGTGACCCTCGGCGTGTTGTGTTATGTGTAGATGGATGCACCATTAAAGCTGCATCAATCAATTCAAAGACACCAGCTTCAACCATGATCGCCTTGCCGCCGCCGCCTTCTTCGGCTGGCGAGCCAATAACATGAACGGAACCATTTAATTCCGTAAGAATAGATTTAATCGCCAAGGCCGCCCCAACAGCTGACGTTCCGATTAGATTATGTCCACAGGCATGGCCGAGTTGAGGCAGAGCGTCGTATTCAGCCAGAAATGCAATTCTCGGACTCTCAGTTTTGCCATTAAGCGAAGCAACAAATGATGTCTTAAGACCTGCTATTCCCCGCCTAACAGAAAATCCTTCTTCTTCCAATGCATTCGCCAGCAAGGCAGAAGATTTATATTCTTCAAAAGCGGTTTCTGGATTGACGAAAATCAAATCTGCAATTTGAATTAAATCATTGTGAATAATATCAACATTTTCAATAACGCGTTGTTTTAATTTGTCAATTTTGTTCATATACAATATCCTACTGAAAAAATAATTTTTTTACATGGTTATTTAATAAAATTACTGTTTATCTTGCCGCACAAACGGTAAATAANNATATATCTGATATTTTTTTAACATTTTTTATTAATGTATACCCATCAACACGGGAAAAAAGCCGGTCTTCCATAAGAGCTTTTTCTACCTGATTAATACGTTTAAATTGCACCTCATAGTGCAACGGTTTCGTGAATTCAAATATTTTCATACGGTTAAGATTCTTCACTGCAGCCGCCGTGTTTGTATATATTTCTTGGGTTGATTTTGTCGGGTGCTTGCTAAGCACAAAATTTTGACCATAACTATGTTTTGTAATAGCAGTTTCAATCCAGGGAAGTAATATTTTTGCTTCATGTATTCCTTTGTCATCGCTTGATACAAAAATTACCGGTACCCCTCTTTCGCCGCACAGCGCGGCATCAAGAGCAATTTCGCCGACTTCACTGCCGTTGATTTTCATACAGTGAAAAGTTCCTCCTGAATAGGTATGGGCCATCGCGCTGTCTATTGTGTTGCTCTTCGCATGGTAACCGATTAATAATACCCCTGTAAATGAATTATCAAGAAGAAAAAATCTGGGCTTAGCGGAAGATCCAAGAAGTATGTCGCAACGCTCATCCAGCAATTCATATTCTAGATTTACTCCCAAACCATGATTATCCCATACGATAACATTTTCAGCGCCATTATCAAATAAACTGATAACGGCAGCATTTGCCTCTTTGGTGGCCTGCAGACGGATAAAATCAGCTTGTTTTGACTGTGAAAGCGGCATATCTGGATGTCCAGCGCCGCAGGCTGTGCCTTCACAATCTACTGCAACCAAAAATTTTATAATTATCTCCTTATATTAAATTAGCTAAAAAATGGAACCAAGCATTTTTTAGAAAACACATTGATCATACTAAAATCAGAACTTGATAATTTCATATGCCATAACTGCCTGGCCCGGAAAATTATCTATTGAAAAAAAGGAACCTTTAGCAGATTTAGCCACAGAAATTTTTTGTATGGGTTTACCATCCATTGACAAAGCCTGAACGGTTAGTTCTCCGCTTAATTTGATTTCGATTACCGCTTTGCCAATTTTAAGTAAAAGCGGCCAATCACCCCAATCTTCGAGAATGGTTTTTTCCGTATTGCCAAATTTAATTTTTGAATTTTGTACATCTGTTAAATGAAAGAAAAGCATTCGCTTACTGCCTTGTAAAGGCAGGCTATCCATACTAGTCAAACAGAATACAGCACAACCGCCGTCATTTGAAATAGTCATGAGGGCGCTCTGTGCTTTCTTTTTGCCATGGATAATCAAAACTTCAGTTTTTGAACTTTGTACTTTGAATTCCGATACGTTGGCATCTATTTGTATTTGACTGCTTTCGGCTATCCCGTTACTCGGATTAAAAGTCGGGTTAATAAATGACGAAAAAAATGATTCATCCCATTTTTTTATTTTTGCCTGACTATACTCGGAGAAATTCTCATTTTTTGAGAATAAATTACTGCAGCTTGTTAAACCGGTTTTTCCCAGTTCATTAATATTTATACATCCAATTTTTTTTGTTAAACCAAGGTAATCGTATTTATCAGGAAAATTTGCTTCGGCATCTTTTGAAAAAAGAAATTTTTCAGAATACACAAGAGGAACAGCCTCATCGGCTTCGTTTATATCGCCTCTAAGAAATAGAAGTATGCCGATTTTATCTGACATCGAAGCAATAGGGTCATGAGCCGAATCAAATCCCTTGATAAAGTAAGCATTATTAGTAATAGTTTTTGAGTTATGAGCATAAGCATAGCGATATAGGCCATCCCATCCTTGAAGTGCGGCGTAAGCTCCCATAATGACACCAGATTCAGCGCGATAGCCGTTCGGATATAAATAATTAAATTCCGTAACAGTAAAAGGTTTTCCGAATATGCGTGTAGGCATTGTACTGCGCGGTACCATTGCCAGTTTTGATAATACGCTTTTATTTAAATGACCATACGGTATCTGATACGATTGCTCAATAAAACGGGGATAATCCCAATATGCATGGTTATCAACATAATCCAATTTTTCCCTGATTAATGCCTGATAAACAATATCTTTCCAGTTTGCATCGCTTAATAATGAATTGCACCCTAAACTGCGCACAAAATGTTTCAGCTCTTCGAATGATTCTATATGTGTTTCAGTAAGAAACTGAAGCAACATTCTGGTGTCTTCTTCAGTATCAAATATTTTAATGTTTTTCTTTTGTTTCCATAACAAAAATTTTTCATTGTAAAGCGCAGCAATTTTAGATTTTTTTGACCATGCAGAATATATCGTGTTTTCATTCAAAAAGGCAAAAGAGAACAAAGCAGGATCTTCTGCCCATGTCATCCCTGTATATGGATTTTTATGAGTAAGAAGATTCGCAGCAAATATTTTCCAGTTTTCACGTGCCGATGGCAGGATTGGAACCAGAGCTTTTAAATCCGTTCCTGATGCTTCCGGGAATTCAGAAATTTCATTTTTTTTCAGTTCACGGCTAACATATATGTCGGTTGTTATATATATGCCTTTGTTTTTAAAACAGAAAAACAAATAATCCAGTTTATCAAGCCGTGCAGGGTCAAGCTCTGTTGAAGTTTTTTGGTTTTTTAATATCAATTGATCATCAAAATGATGAATGCGGACAGCATTATAGCCGATTTTGGCAAATTTATCTGCCAATTTTTCACTATCTTGTTTGTCGAGATAATTTGCAGAATAACTAATATTGTTTCCATAAAATCTCACTTTTACTCCTGTTTTTTTTTCAAATTCAAAATGTC
>DNNS01000302.1 GCA_003497555.1 Spirochaetia bacterium | reverse complement strand
TTAAAATTGTAAAATCAGAGTCTGTGCTGTTTTTTATTAAAATAGCGGGAAATAAATTCTCGCGGAAGGGGGAATAAACAATGTTATTATTTTTTATATAAAGACTATACTCGCCGAAAAAAAAACCGATCCCCTGTTCCGGTGTTTTTTTATTATTGAATTCAGATAAAAAGCAGAATATAATCTGATCAATAATCATTTTGAATCAGTATTCATCACAGCAAATGGATAAATGCGTACCGGTATTTTTTAATAATTCCGCTCTTAAACCTCTGCGGATTGCAAATAACGTCCATTCTTCTGCAAGCCGTTTTCCGTATCATTATCACAATTGCCACGAAATACTGCTGATTGTTGACGGTTCGGGTTATATAGATTACAAAAAAAAAATTCAATACCCAATCAGCCCGTTTACTGTTGTTTTTATTGCCCGGGGCGAATCTTTGCAGATTATTGATAATCCCGGGTCATATATACAGCGTTATAGTATATGGTTTAAAGATAATTTTTTCGGATTAAACAACAAGGTCGGGCGTTTATGCGGTAATTTGTCAAAAACGCCTTTTGCAAAGCGCATAATAAGTATTTATTCCCTTCCTCTGCTGACTCGTTTACCTGATTTATTCCGAGAAATATTTAATCTGCATAACAGCCTTGATAAAAAAAATACATCCGATGATTATAAAACAATATGGTTTTTACAGCAGCAAAACCGGCTTCTTGACATTCTTCTGTTATTACAGCAATGTATAATACAGAAAAAACAGGAAATAAATTTTATTAATAATAAAAAATATAACCGGCTGGAAAATGCCATACAATATATCAGGGAAAATTTTTATAAAAAAATCAGGCTGGAAGATGTTGCCGGGCTTACAACTTACAGTTCCAGGCAGTTTGTCAGATATTTCCGGCAGATTATGAAAATGAGTTTTACTCATTATGTTAATATTCTGCGCATTACAGAGGCGCAAAAACGGCTAAACGATAAAAACTCAACCATAGCTTCTGCGTGTTTTGAATCAGGATTCAATGAGCTTGCATATTTTTATCGGGTTTTTAAACAAATCACAGGCAGTACTCCCCGNNCTCCCCGCCGATATCTGATTGACAAAAAAGTGCAATAAATTGTCTTAAAAATGCAAGATTTGTCTGCCGATTAGTATTATAATTTCATACAAATAGACAATACGAGATTTTGGGATTATCAAATGCCGGAAGATAAACTCTGTGTTCCGGACTATTTATGGAATTTAAACATGATAAACAGAGGAAAATGTCATATACCTGTTTCAGGAGAATTTTATGAAAATCAGGACTTACGGGAATTTTAATCTTGCTGTAATCGGCGGAGGTATGGCCGGATTTGCCGCCAGCCTGGAAGCCAGCCGCAGGGGAGCGCATGTTATTCTGATTGAGCATAATGCATTTCCGGGAGGAGTGGCAACTGCTTCCCTGTGCCCGAATATCATGGGTTACTCATTTAACGGCCGCCAGATTGTTTCCGGCATTGCCGATGAGCTGGTACGGGAACTGGATAAAATCGGCTGCGCTGCAATAAAGCATAAGGAGGCTAACGAGTTTCCAATCGGTAATGCTGCAATAACCTCCAGTGTAGTTACAACAAAATCCGCTCTTCAGTATGTAATGAATAATATGCTGGATAAAGCCAAGGTTCATACTTTATACTACACATCTCTTGTTAATGCCCGTGAGAATGATAATAAAATAAAATACATCTGCTGTAACTGCCGGGAAGGCGTTATCCGGATTAATGCATCATATTTTATTGATGCCAGCGGAGATGCGATTCTGCTTCACAGGGCAGGAGCCGAGACCCGCGAATATGCCTGTGAGAAATCAATGGCCAAAACACTTCTTCTGCATTTAGGCGGAGTCAGGAATTTCTGCCGCACTACCGTTAAAGAATCCTATGTCAGAGCCTGTGAAAAAAACGGACCTCCGGTGCCGGGCCAGGATAATTTTATGGGTTTTTCCATCCCTTTTCATGAGAATGAAGTGCATCTCAATTTTACCATGACAGCAGGAGAAGCTCTTACTTCCTCGGCTTGTACAATAATGGATAAAGAGTTAAGGCGCCAGGCCTTTCATGGTGCAGAGTGGTTTAAAAAGTATATACCGGGTTTTGAAAAATCCTATATTGTTGATATTGCAGATTCAATCGGAGTACGCTGCGCACGCGGCATTGTGGGAAGGGAAACAATAACTCTGAAAGATATTACTGCGGAAAATCCGGTGAAGGAGCCGCTGGTTTTTTCAAACTGTTATTACGGCGATCATTATGTAAAGAATTTTCATGCTCCCTGGCGTAATAACAAAAGCATGATCCGGCCTGTTCCATTCGGGGCTCTTGTTCCGGTAAGGCTTGAAAATGTCATAGCTGCCGGGCGATGTATTTCCAGCGAGCCCGAAGTTGTGACTTCATTCAGGCTGATGGCAACGTGTATGGCTACCGGGCAGGCTGCAGGCATGGCTGCATGTTTTGCCCCGGCAAAAGCTGTGCAGAATATCAGATATAGCGAGCTTGAACCGGAGCTTAAACGTACGGGAGTTTTACTGTTATAATTTCATGTAATTAAAATTCTATCAACGTAATTCAAATCATTTTCAAACCAAAGCATTATATATGGGCTTAGAGGGAAAGACGCGCCACAAGGCAAACCATAGGGGGCCCGCTTCTGTGTACTAAATTTTTGAGGCTATAACGGTTTCCGATCATCTGTCCGCNNCAAGAAATAAATTCACACCCAATAGATTGCTTTATGTTGATTAATGTATAATATCAGTGGCAATCCTACGGCAATCGGAATAAAATTATAATTAATATAATATTAAATTACATTCGGTCTTATTTTAAAAAATCTAAAATAAATAGAATATTTCATATTGACAAATATAATAAGTATTGGTATAGTTAGTGTCGATATGAAAAAATTAATAGATTTATATACAAAAATACAAAAATTTGAGAAGCAGCAGGAAGGCATTTTTACGACAAATGAATTAAGTGTATTATTTGATATAAACAATCCCATGCTTCTTAATAAACGAATAAACCAGCTATTAAAAAACGGTTATCTCAAAAAATTTATCAGAGGATTTTATATCACTGATGGTTTTAATATAGAGCTCTTAAGCAGAAAAATAAATCCTGATTCGTATATAAGTTTCGGCAATATTCTTGCCAAGGAAATGGTTATCGGCACGGTGCCAAAATTTACACTATATTGTGTAAAACCGGGACGGAAAAGAGTATATAAAAATAAACTGGGAACTATTATATATTTAACAATTTTAGAAAAATTATTTTTCGGTTTTGAATGTAAAAACGGAATTAATTATGCAATAAAAGAAAAAGCGCTGCTTGATACGCTTTATTTTTATCAAAAGGGAATAAAATATTCATTTAATATTTTTCAGGATATCAATCTGGATTTAATTGATAAAAATAAAGTTATGCTTTTTTTAAAAAAATATAAAAATCCCAAATTTATTCAATTTGTAAAAAGGTATTTATATGCCCAAAATTAAAAATTTTCAGGAACTTGCTATATACATAATAAATAACCTGGGACGTATATTTAAAAACCATGCAATATTAAAAGGCGGTATGATTTTAAATTTAATAGGAAGCCCAAGGCATACTAATGATATAGACTATACATTTATTCCCTTTAAATCCAAAAAAGATGTAAAGGATTTAATATATAATGAATTAAAAAATTTATTGGATTGTGAAATTACGTATAGTATAAATTCCAAATGTCTGCGTTTTTTTATTAAATATAATGAAAATATTAAACTTCAAATAGAGGTAAATGTATCCGATGAGTGCAAATCTATTGAATTCTCAACAATGGATATTTCTAAAATCAATAATCAGATAGGGCAGATTATCAGGATAATGAATTATGATATTGCATTAGCACATAAAATCTGTGCATGGAATGAGCGCAGATTAATAAGAGATTTATATGACATTTATTATTTCGTAAATATTATTAATGTTATTCCAGACATTGATATTATTAAGCAAAGACTTTTAAAAACTCAACAAAAGAATAAAAAAGTAAAAATGACAATCAAGGATCTTATTATTGAATTAAAAAAATGTTCTGAAAAACTAACACTTAGGGATATAGAAAATGAATTAAGAGACTATCTTCCCGAACACGAAATACCCGGACTTGATAAAAAAATAATCATTAGTTTGAATAAGGTAATTGATTCTTTACAAAAACACATCTGAACTTGATTTTAGCTATCATGCAGCCCGCATAATTGCCTTTTTTTTCTATTTTGAGGCATTTTATAGGGACTAGGGAATAAAAATTCGCCGGTATTTTGACCCGAAGACTGTTTAATTATTTCCTGTAAAATATCCTGGCGAGCCGCCGCGAACATATCGCTGAAAGTTATTACTTCTTTTTTATACCAAGGTGTATTTCTAATTGCGTTTTCCGGTTTCTTAAAGCATTTAGTGAACCATACGATCGCTATTGAATATACAGAAAGCAGAAAAGGGACTGAACGTATTATTGCATTTCTACTGCGGTTTCGCATCGTTTCTAAATCAAGATGTTCCCGAACTTCCTGAAAAGTTGTTTCAAACGGCCACCGTCTCTAATAATATTCAATGATTTATATAGCTGATAGTTTCCTGCTCGTGGTAAAAAAAATCTCATCAGTTTTTTTCCCTTCAGGATCACGCACAAGTACCCAGCGAATCCAGGTCGGTTTATAACCGCATTTATACCAATATCCGGTGCGGGAAATATACTGAATTGTTCTTTTGCTATCGCCATACCAGTCAACATCTGCCATAATCCAGCGAGTCTTTTTTCGTTGTGCAATTTCTGCAGGCGATGGAAGCTTTTTCCCTTTTACCGGCTTGCGTCCTACCCTTGCTTTTTTTATTACGGGTGCTTTCTTAAACGTTGTGCCATCCAAGCGGAAACGAGTTACTACAACTCCATAGAGCAAACCAGAGCGTTCCAGGGAGGGGTAATTGGAATAATTTAACTTGGTAAGGTTTAATTTCAGTTTTACAAAAACCTCAATTTATGTTATATTTAAAATTGATAAGTTGATGTACGTTGCTTTTTATTGATCAATATTTAATGTAATCCTACGATAATCGTGATGGGATTTGGTCAAAATGTTAGTTTGAATAGGTTCCTGAAATGACGGCATTTCAGAGCATCACGGGGCTATAGCTCAGCTGGATAGNNGCGTTCAAATCGCGCTAGCCCCACATTGTTACTGTTCCAAAATGCTGTATAATACGCTATTCTAGAAGCTTTCCGAACTTTTTCAATTTTTTTAAAAAGTGGCACACTCAATTTGTGCCATTTTTGTGCCACTTTTTTCATGAGTTTAGCCGACTTTTTCAAGTGGAATGATCTTTAAATTATAGGGGTTAGCATTATGCGGCCATCTAATTTCTTCCATTGGCTTACCTACACTTAAATTATCTCTTTTTATTAAATGCCAGGCAATTGGCGTTAGGAAGTGGAATACCTGGCTTACTCTTTTTTCCCGCTCAAGCAGATAATCAATATCGTTTTCTGAATTTGAATAAAGTCTGAGCATGCGTGCGGCTTTTTCGTTATCTTCCCAGCCCCCCATTAATTCAATATCAAGGGTGTATTTTTTATCGAGATACTTTTCCATGTACGTTGTCCAAGTCCTTCTAAAAGTATGATGTTGGACTAAATCACTACGGCCAATTCGTCTAAAGGCATTTTTAATGCCTTTCATTGCTTCATCACGAATTTTTCCAAGCTGATTTGGAAACAGAAAATCATCAGTTTTTATTTCATGATTAATAATCCAGTT
>DNNS01000650.1 GCA_003497555.1 Spirochaetia bacterium | reverse complement strand
TAATTAAATTTTCGAAGGAGTCACTATGTCAATTAATCAACTGCTTTTAAGTGATAATAATTCCTCCCGGCTTTTTACCGAAGCGCGCGCCTCTCTTCTTGTCAATGAAAATGATCCGGAAAAACGCCACGATTTGCTGGATGAACTGCGCAGCACAATGCGCTCCTGCATGAACAGGAAAAATTACGAGCGGCCTGATCTTTCCTGGTATCATAACTGCTGTCTGGAATATTTTCTTTTTTATTATGAATCATCGCTTTTTAACCGCAAAACCCGTAAATACCGCATTAAAGAAATGATGAAAGACGGGCGGGCGCAGTTCGGCGGATATGATTTGGTAATATTATGGCAGCCTTTCCCCCGCAGCGGCATTGACGGCAGAAATCAATTTGATTTTTACCGGGAGATGCCGGATGGCCTGGCCGGACAAAAAGAAATTGTTGAAGAAATACATGCTTGCGGCGCCAAAGCCATGCTTAATTATATTCCCTGGGGCGGAGCAGAATACAATGAAGGCAGAACGCATGCTGAAATTATGGCGGAACTGGTAAAAAAAACCGGCGCTGACGGGATTTACGGCGATACTATGAACGGTTTTGATGATGATTTCTGCCGGGCGCTGGCTGCGGTACGGCCGGGACTGGTTTTTAATACTGAAGGGTCTCCGACTCTTAAAAGCGCAGAAACCCTTACCGGCTGCTGGGGGCAGAATTTTTTACCAATTCCTCCGCAAATACCCCTGGTGCGGTTTATTGAACCGCGGCATTCCGTGCGCCTGGTGGACCGCGATTCCCTGACGCGTGAATTTATTATCAAGCTTGGTCTATTCTGGGGTATGGGGCATGTAGTCTGGGAAAATATTTTCGGCTGGTATAATCCTTATAATGAAACAGAACGTAAATTATGCAGAAATTCTATGCGCCTGCTCCGCAAGGCCAAAGAATATTTTACTGATCAAAACTGGCAGCCNNTCGGTAAACTGCATGAAGCGTTTTGCGGTAAAAAAGTCAAACAGATTAAAAACACTGTTTGTTTTGACCTGGAGCCTTTTTCGGTTTATCTGCTTAGTGACGATCCGCAAATCACAGCGCCGGTGCGGGAAAATAAAAAACTTTATGATTTTTTTGACCGCAGCCGGCCCGGAAATGAATGGAATATTCCCCTTCCCGTTCATCAGACAAAATCTGAAAATACTTCCGATATGATAAAAATTCCTGCGGGAGTTTTTAAATTTACTCCGCTTCATCTCAACAATTTTTCTGCGCATAATCAGGGATCATGCTATGATTTCCGTTCCCGCTCGGTAGCAGGCAGAATAGTTCATCTTTCCAAAACAATAATTCAAAATACATATTTTATGGATAAAACCGAAGTAACTAACCGGCAGTATCATGAGTTTCTGCAGTCTGCGGATTATTGTCCGGCGGATTTAACCAATTTTCTTAAACACTGGAACCGGCCTGACTTAAAAAATCCGCGGCATTGGGATTTTCCCAAAGAAAAAGAAAATCATCCGGCGGTATATGTTGATCTTGATGATGCCCGGGCTTATGCTGCCTGGCGCGGAAAAAGACTGCCCACCGAAGAAGAGTGGCACTATGCTGCCCAGGGCGAAGACGGACGTATCTGGCCGTGGGGAAATGAATTTCTTCCGGAACACGCAAACGGCAGGCTTGACAGCCGGATAGAAAACTGGGAAAAATACGGTGTCAGAGATTTCAGGGGAAATGACAGTACAAACACTGTGCCGGTTGATGCTTTCCCCGCGGGAGCTTCTCCTTTCGGCTGTCTGGACATGTGCGGCAATGTCTGGGAATGGACAGAAAGTGAACGTGATGACGGGCATACGCGTTATTCTATTTTAAAGGGAGGATCTTTTATGGTGATGGAAGGAAGCAAATGGTACACAGCCTGCGGTCCCCAGCCCTGCGCTGCTCATGAAAAAATGCTGCTGCTTTATCCGGGGCTTGACCGCTGTTCTACAGTCGGTTTCCGCTGCGCCGCAGACCTGTAACATGATTATCAATTTCGGCTCCATTAATATTGACTATGTTTACCGGGTAAAAAATTTTGTACAGCCCGGCGAAACTATTACCTCCCAAAATCTGTCGCGGCACATCGGCGGTAAGGGAGCCAATCAAAGCGTGGCTTGTGCGCGCGCCGGAGCAAAGGTAAGGCATATCGGAGCAGTGGGCAGTGACGGCAAGTTCATTCTTGATGAACTGCAAAATAACGGCATTGATGTTTCATGTGTGTATTTATCTGAACAAAGCACCGGGCATGCCGTAATACAGGTTAATGATCAGGGCGAAAATTCCATAATCCTGCATCCGGGAGCAAATTTTGATCTGCCGGAAAAAATAATTGATGAGGCGCTTGCTTCTGCCGATCAAAATGATTTTATTCTTCTGCAGAATGAGCTTTCGGCAAGCGCCCAAATCATGAAAAAAGCAGCTGCTAAAAAACTGAAAATCGCCTTTAATGCCGCGCCCATGAACAATACGGTAAAAACTTTTCCCCTTGAGCTTCTGCATACGCTTTTTATTAATGAAACTGAAGGCGAAACACTGACTGACTTAAAAAAGCCGGAAGATATTATTAAAAAACTTATTGATCGGTTTCCGCTTTTAAATATAATACTTACCCTGGGAGCCGATGGAGCATTATACGCCAAGGGGGCAGAACGCATAAAAGTTTTAGCGGAAAAAGTAAAAGCTGTTGACACCACAGCAGCCGGAGATACATTCACCGGGTATTATCTGGCAGCTCTGCAAAAAGGGCTTAATGTTGAAAAAGCGCTCCAACTGGCTGTAAGCGCTGCCGGAATCTGCGTTACCGGATTCGGAGCCATACCGTCTATTCCCTGGTACAAAGAAGTAGAAGCTGTAAGCGCGGCAAAATAAACAGTTATTTATTCTTCAGGGATAAAATTTCCTTCAAGCCAGTCAGCGGTATATTTTTTTATCATTTTTGGCGGTCCTTCGAATTCCGCTTTAATTACAGCAGCGAGCGCATCCGGAGGCGTGGACGGCAGACCTTTTATGATAGTCCGGCCGTTTGTTGTTTTTTCTAAAACAAGTTTTTGTCCAGTAGTCAGTAACACTGCGGATTTAATTCCCGGTGCGATTTTGGAAACAATTAACTCTTCGCCTGAATAATAGGTAAAAATAAAATAACCGGTGTTTCCCCTGCAGGTCCACATGCCGTACTGAAACATTGGCCCCTGCGGCATACCGTTTTTACCATAGATAAGCCCCGGGGATGTGCCGAATATTGCTTCCCCGTGTTTTCGCAGCCAGGCTCCTACCAGGGACAATGCTTCGCCTTCCCGAATGTCAACGTAACCCTGCGGATTAGGACCGACATTAAAAAGAAAATTACCGCCAAGACGTATGGCATTGACAAGATTGTACAGCAGCTCCCCGGGAGTTTTATTGGCCATGCTAAAAGGCAGGTATGCCCAGCCTGGCGCGTTATTTATTGTCATACACGCTTCCCAGTAATTGCCTTCAGTATCCGGTGTGATATGCTGTTCCGGTGTTCCAAAATCCTCCATGATGCCAGATCTGTTATTAATTAAAATTTCAGGCTGTAATTCCCGGACCATGGCATTCAATTTTTGGGATTGATAAAATTCCGCGGTTTTTTGTTTTATAGGAGTTCCTTCCCATGTGCCATGACAGCCGTACCCCGGAACCTGCGAGCCGTCATACCAGAGAATATCGATTTTTCCGTAATTTGTCATAAGTTCACGGAGCTGGGTATGAATTTCATTTACCATCTCCGGAAATTGCTGTGAATATTTTTCCGGTTCCCACTGCGCGGGCCAGCGCCAGTTGAGCAGGGAGTAATAAAAACCTACTTTTAAACCCGCTTTACGGGCAGCTTCTACATATTCCCTGACCAGGTCACGCCCGGGCCCGGTTTTAACCGCATTGAAATTATTTGTTGCGGTGTCAAACATACAATATCCGTCGTGATGGCGGGTAGTTAAAACTATATATTTCATGCCGGAGTCAACAGCTTTAACCGTGATTTTATCTGCCCAGTCTGCCGCCGGTTTAAATTTGAAAGCATATGGTTCATATTCCGATTTCGGCATTAAATCGCGTCCAAAGGCCTGTTCTCCGTGTTTAATTGCCGAGTATATGCCCCAGTGCACGAACATACCGTATTTTGCTTCTTTAAACCATTTTAAACGTTCATTTTTTTCCAATGTTTCCTCCATGTTCTATTTATTTTTCAGATTTTTTTCGAACATTACAGTTTCATTAACGGCTGTAAAACCGTTTTCCGCAAGCAGGGCAGCGGCCATTTCATTTTTTTTTTTAAAAGATACTTCTGCCAGTACGCAATCTTTAAAATCTTCTGCAGATACCGGTATACTGTTTTCAGCAATATGCATAATCAGCCAGGGTCTGCCGCAGCGTATTTCCCGGGCGGTATAGGTTTTATTATGCCTGAATATATTCATGATTTTACCGGAGTCGCCGGATAATATTTTCTGCGCCTGGCAGATAATCTGAATTTTTTTATAACCCAATGACTCATAGAAACTCACTGCAGTATGATTGGCAAGTTCGGCGCTTACATGACAAGAACCGATAGTTTCCGACCTGAATATTTTTTCTGCTTCCCTTACCAGGCGGGAAGCAAGCCTGCGTCTGCGGTATTTTTCATCAGTACACAGATAAAGCAGGGAACCGTATTTCTGCTTTCCGGAGTGTTCAATAAAATGGGAAAAATTACAGTTTTTGGCATAGATCAGCGCTGCCGTGATTTCAGTATTTTTTTGGAAAAACAGGCAGCGCTCCGGAAATTTTTGCAGCAGCGGCAGAAGCTGTTTTTCCAGCAGATGTGTTCTTATGTCTTTGGCTAAAGTCTTGGTGTAATAAGAGCCGGAAAAACAGCGGTAAAAAAGAGCAAGCAGGTTTTTTTTTTCTCCGGAATTGATGTTTCCGGAGCGGAAAATCATTTTTGCAGGGCTTTGTTTATTTCTGCTTTTATCCTGTTTTTTTCCGCTTCTACATTTTTAGTATCGAATCCGCAGTGAATTGAAGAAATATTTCCGCTTTTGCCGATTACGTACATTAAAGGCACCGGCAGAAGTTTTCCGGATTTATCTTTTATATAATCTTTCATGATGGCATCGATCGCCGAATGATAAAGAATGTCTATGGTATAACCGCGTTTTTTTATTTCTGCTTCAAGTTCGGTTAAAGTCTCGCCTGCTGCCTTGATTAATACAGCATAAAAAACAATGTTTTTATCCGCGTATTCATCTTTGATCTGCTGTAAAGCCGGGATTTCAACCATGCAGGCCTTGCATTCTTTGGTAAAAAAACTTAAAACAACCGCCTTGGTTCCGAAAAAAGATTTTAATGCAATTCCCCTGGAGGGATTAAAATTGGGATTAACCGCGTCATTAAAATTATACAGAAGTCTGCTGGGCGCCGGGTCGCCGGGTTTTAACAGCAGATCGGCATTGGCAGCCGATAAAAACGTCAGAAAACAGACAAAAAATAAAAAATGTTTCATAGGATCTCCATTTATAAGCTGATTTTATTATATTATGTAATAAATATTATTGTAAGCGTTCAGCACGGGCTGGGTGCGAATTTATTTCTTGGG
>DNNS01000002.1 GCA_003497555.1 Spirochaetia bacterium | reverse complement strand
TGTAAATATTATGCTATTGATAAAATGATCCCGCGGCTGCGCGAAGCCAAAAAAGACGAACAGGGCAAGGAAATTCCCGGAACCGGCGATTTTGTAATTGACGAAAAAGACCGCAATATAATTCTTACCGAAGACGGCGTGCGCAAGGTGGAAAAATTTCTTGCGGTTGAAAATCTCTATGATAACCGCAATATAGATCTGGTTCATCATGTAAATCAGGCCCTGCGCGCCCACAAACTTTTTAAAAAAGATGTTGATTACATGGTTGAAGAAGGCCAGGTAGTCATTATTGATGAATTCACCGGCCGGAAAATGGAAGGCCGCAGATTCTCCGACGGCCTGCATCAGGCGCTCGAAGCCAAAGAGCGGGTAAATATAGAAAGTGAAAACCAGACGCTCGCTACCATTACCTATCAGAATTATTTCCGCATGTATAAAAAACTGGCAGGTATGACCGGTACGGCCGACACCGAAGCCATGGAATTTAAAAAAATCTATAACCTCGAAGTAGTGGTAGTGCCTACCAATGTTGCCTGCATACGCAGGGATTTCGCAGATCGCATTTACCGCACCGAAAGAGAAAAATACACAGCCATTCTTGACGAAGTAAAAAACTGCCACCAAAAAGGCCAGCCGGTACTGCTGGGTACGGTTTCTGTGGAAAATTCCGAAAAACTCTCCCGCCTGCTGGATAAAAACGGCATACGGCACAATGTCCTGAATGCCAAAAACCATGCATCCGAAGCTCAAATTATTGAAAGAGCCGGGCATCTTGGTTCTGTTACCATTGCCACTAATATGGCAGGCCGGGGAACCGATATTAAACTCGGCCCCGGAGTAAAAGAAGCTGGCGGACTGCATGTGCTGGGCAGTGAACGGCATGAATCCCGGCGTATCGACAATCAGCTGCGGGGCAGAAGCGGCCGGCAGGGCGACCCGGGCAGTTCGCGTTTTTATCTTTCCCTTGAAGACGAACTTATGCGTTTATTCGGCTCTGAGCGTATTTCCAATATCATGCTGCGGCTCGGTATGGAAGAAGGCCAGGAGATCGAACATGCCCTGGTAAACCGGGCGATTGAAAACGCCCAAAAAAAAGTGGAAAGCCGTAATTTCGACATCCGCAAACATCTGCTGGAATACGACGATGTGATGAATCAGCAGCGCAAATATGTATATGAAGAGCGCGACTTTGTCTTAAACCAGGATTCCATTCTCGACAAGATTTTTGAAATCATTGAAAGAGTTGTTGAGCAGCAGATGGATATTCTTTCTGAATCCAGACAAAAAGTGAGCGAGCAGCTTTACCAGGGTATCAGCACCTGGATGGCCGGCGGGCTGGGAGTAAAATACGATTTACCTCTTGATAAATTCCTTAAACTCGGCTTTCAGCAGGCTGCCGACTCTGTTATTGAATTTCTGAAAAAAGCCTACCGCCGCCGGGAAGAAAACAATGCTTCCGAGATTTTCCGGCTGGTGGAAAAACAGGTTATGCTGCAGATTATTGACAATCGCTGGAAAGAACATCTTCTCAATATGGATCATCTGCGTGAAGGCATAAGCCTGCGCGCCTATGCAGAGCGTAAACCGCTTACGGAATACAAACATGAAGGGTTCCGCATGTTCCGCGAAATGATACAAAATCTCGAAGCCGAATCCCTTGAAATTCTTTTCCGTATGGTGGTTACCAGACGCCCGGATTTTTCCTCGCCGGGAGCACAGGGCGGAACTGAAATAAAAAACGGCGGCGGCGCCCTGGAAGAAGCGCGCAGTTCGGCGCAGCATACACCTTCTTCTTCTCCGGCTGCAGCGCTGAAAAATAAAATCGGGCGTAATGAAATATGCCCGTGCGGCAGCGGGAAAAAATTCAAACACTGCTGCGGAAGAAACTGAATATGAAATTTATTCTTTGCGCATGCGGTCTGCTGCTGATTATTTCCTGCAATTTTTCCCGCAAACTTGCGCCGGTAACCGGATTTTCGCTTGATGCTACCAAGATATTATCCGGACAAAAAACCGCAGCCGGCAATCTGAATTTCAGCACCAACGAATTTGAATATACCTATTTTTACGATCATGATGAAAACAGCCTGGCGGTAATTAATTATCAAAACGGCGTACTCTACCTGGCAGAACGCGGGTCGTCATTTTTTTATACCAATGCTTTTTTTACCGGCATTTTTTATCACAAAATAATTAAAGACAGTATTTACTGCGCTGCCCGCAGCGGCCCGGCTCTGGTCTTTTCGGTTTTTAATATTAAAAAACAGACAACCGCAGTTATCGGTACTCTTGACTTGTCTGAACAAAATCAGAAACTTGCCGATTTTTTTTCCGATTTTCGCGGCAGTGAAGAGTGGAAATGCCGGAAAAACCGCAAAGACAGCGTGGTTTTTTTAATCAATAACGAGGCAGTCATTGAGCTTCCGGCCGATTCAAACCGCGCCCCTGAATTTTTTCTGATAACCAATCAGGCCATGTCCAATGCGCCTTTTGCCTCCTGTCTGCTGCGGCAGGAAGATCAATGCCTGGTTGTTTACGGAGATTTCACTAAAGACGGAATTTCCTATACGGCTGTACGCTATAATTACCGCAGCGGCGAGACTTGCGAACTGGGAAAAATTTCCGCGCCCGACAAGGCATTTTTCGACTGCACAGCCGATCATCTTATTTTTGCCGAATTTAATCCGGAAAATAAAATTTCTGTTTTCTATTTTATTCCTTTTTCCGGAAGCGATAAAAAAATTATCCGCGAAATACCAATGGCCGGCCTGCCGGTTCCCTACGATTTTCATTATAATACCGATCTCGGGGCTTTTACCGGTATTTTTGCCGATTATCCCAAAATGGATTTTATGGTTTTTCGGGATTAAACATGCATCCTGACAACTGCCGACGGGTATTATACGCTGCCGGAGGGGATTTCCCGCGTCTTGATCAGGCAGCCGTTAAACAATTTCACATCCCCGAATCCTTACTGATGGAAAATGCCGGAAACGAAATCGGGCGTAAAGCTGCATCCCTATACCGGCAATTAAATAAAAATCAGCCCGTAGTCGTAATCTGCGGCCCGGGAAATAACGGCGGTGACGGCCTGGTAATCGCCCGGTATTTAATAAAACACGGCATTAAAACAATTGTTTTTATTGCCGCTTCCAGGCAAAAAATCAACACCTCGCCGGTACGCCGGGAAAAACTGGATCTTCTGGAAAAATATACAAAAGACATTTTTTTTATAAAAAAAATCAATACCTTTTTTTCTGCAGCCTGTCAGCACGCTTCCCTGATAATTGAAGCCCTGTTCGGCACCGGCGCCGGCCGGGCGCTTGACGGCATTTATGCCGAAGTAATAAATTTGCTCAATACCCTGAGTGTTCCCAAACTGGCGGCGGATATTCCGGCAGGCCTGGGAATAAAAAACAGTATCTCGCTGCGGGCTGATTATACCTGTACAGTACAGTTTTTTAAAGAAATATTTTTTTCTCCCGCCTATGCTTCCGGCTGCGGAAAAATTTCCGTGATTAAAACCGATTTTCCGCCGGCACTTGAAAAAAAATATACGCGGTCAATCATGCTGATTAAAAAACCGGTTCTTCCTGAAGCCGATACCGGCAGAAACAAGTTTTCCGGCGGCAGGGTATTAATCTGCGCCGGCAGCAGCTTTTATTCCGGCGCCCCGTTTTTGGCAGCCCAGGGAGCTTTATGCGGCGGGGCACAGTATGTTACGGTACTTGCTGCCGGAAAACCATGTAATATACCGCCGGCTTGTATATTTCATCAGGCAGCTGATTTTTTTTCTTCTGAAGACTTTTCCTCCCGCGCCGATCTTTTTACCGGAGCATCTTTTATTTTAACCGGCCCCGGATTGGGAAGAAATCCCCAAACAACGGATTTTGTTGAAAAAATTATTAACCTTAAGGATAAAACCGTAATTATAGACGCTGACGGACTGTATCACCTGGGAAAAATTTTATCCTCTAAATCCTTTCCGGGCAGAATAGTAATTACTCCGCATTCCGGAGAGTTTGCCCGTTTAAGCGGGACAGAACCCGAAAAACTGCGCTCAGAACCCATGACGGTTATAAAAGATTTTTACCGGAAATATAAAATTGCTGTAATCCTGAAAGATGCTGCAAGTTTTTTTTATAACGGCGAGGCATTTTATTTTCTGCCCGGGCATATTCCCTATTTAGCCAAAGCCGGTTCCGGCGATATATTAGCCGGAACACTGCTTGCCATGCTTTCCCTCGGCCAGGATATTGATCAGGCGGCGGTTAATGCCCTGGCGCTGCACGGTTTGGCCGGAAAACTGGCTTCTAAAAAATACGGAGTACATGCGCCGATTGAAAAACTTCCGGAGTGCATTGCCCGTTGTCTGAAAAAATCCGAATATGAAAAATCTTGACCGGCAAAGGGAAAACGAACAGATCAGCAGGCAAATTACAGCATTGCAGGATCAGGGAATTATTTTTCATTACGATCGGAACCTGCGTATTGAAAAAGAAGAAAGCCGCCGCAGCCGCGGGAATCCGGTTTTTGCAAAAAACCGCAGGATACTCCTTTTTGTAATTACGGTTTTCAGTGTGATGGTTTTCAGCTATATGAAATTTTCAAATGATATACCGGTTAAAATCAGCGGCCCTGAAGTTAATTGCCGGATTAAACTGCAGAACATTAAAGACACCGGTAAAGTCTCGGCGGAAATTATTTTTAGCGCCAATAAAGATACCTGTTTACTTGCGGCCGGAACCGCGGTCGTTATCCGTTTTTTTAATCAAGAAAAAAATAAAATCAATGAATATTCGGCGGTAATTGATAATGATAAATTTATCACTGCCGAAATCCGTTATACCATGTTTTTTGACGTGCCTGAAGAGATAGTCCGCCGCAGCCGCTACCTGGAAGTAAGCTCCCTGCCTCTTGACCTTGGAGGCATTATCAGTATAAAAAAAACTTTACAGGATAAAAAATGAAACACCCGATTCTTCTGCCCTCGCAATGTAAACCTGAAATTCCGGCGCATATCTTTCAGTTTAAAACAACTGCAGAGCTGGATGAAAAAAAAGCTCTGCTCTGGCAGGAGAAAGCGGTTGCCTCGGTACGTACCGCGCTTGAGATACCGGCGCCGGGTTATAATGCCTTTATTTCCGGTTATCCGGGCAGCGGCCGGTTTCGTACCATTATTAATTTAATCAGGGATATTGCACGCAGGAAAAAGAATATCCCCGATGATATTCTGCTGATATACAATTTTCTTAAAACCGATCGCCCCAAGGTTATATTTTTATCTGCCGGCCGCGGCAAACTGCTGCGGGAGGAATGCGAGAACCTGATTAAAAGGCTTAAAAAAAACATTCCTTCCATTTTCGACAGCGATGCCTACCGTAAAAAAATCAATCAGCATAACGAGTTTTACCGCGAACAGCACCGTAATCTGCTCAGAAAATTCGAGGCGCGCATTAACCAGGAAAACTTTGCCATTGTACAGTCCGAGGATAATCCGTTTCTGATCAACGACATCATGCCGGTAATCGCCGGCAACAAGGTATCCATGGATGTTCTGGAAAATCTGGCGGAAAACGGAAAATTTGAAAAAAATGAATACGAAAAACTGAAAAATAAATATCTGGAACTTTCCCTGCTGCTGGAAATTATTTTCCGCCGCTACAGCGAACTGGAAAAAAAATTTTCCGATGAAGTGGAAAGAATGAACCGGGAAACCATGCTGCCTTTTATTGAAAAATATATCCGGGATATTAAAAAAGTATTCCGCGAAAAAGAAGTGCATGAATTTTTCGATCAAATTAAAAACGATATCCTGGAAAATATTAAAATTTTCACAAGAGAAGCCACGCTTACCGGGTTTTCCCGCGAAACCGACACTTCCGGCGCAGAAAATAATTCCGAGGCTGAAGAAGACGGTCTGATGACCGATATTGAAGAAATACTCAAGCGCTACCGGGTAAATCTGCTGGTTGACAATTCCGCTACCCAGAGCCCGCCGGTAATTGTCGAGTCATCGCCTTCCTACCGTAATCTAATCGGTACGGTTGAAAAAACCGTACTGAAAAACGGTGAAGTTATTACCGATTTTACCCGGATCCGCGCCGGTTCCTTTCTTAATGCCAGCGGTGGCTACCTGATTCTTAATGCCTGGGATTTGCTGGAAGAAGAAAATCTCTGGCAGACCATGAAAAGAACCATCAGGAACAACAGAGTTGAAATTGAAAGTCCGGAGGATTATAAAAGCGGTACGGTATCCGTCAGGCCCGAACCCATCCCGGTACAGGTACGTATAATTTTAATCGGCGACGAGCATATCTATAATCTGTTATATTCCTATGACGTTAATTTCCGGAAAATTTTTAAAATCAAGGCGCATTTTGATCCGGAAATGAAAGCAACGGCATCCAATATATTAAAATACGCCGGACTGGTGCGTCAGCTTTCGGCTGCTGAAAATGTTCTGCCCTTTGACCGGGAAGCGGTTATGCGCCTTGTGGAATACGGCGCACGCCTGCAGGAGCATCAGAAAAAAATTTCCGCGCGGTTTAATCTTCTTTCGGACCTGATACGCGAAGCCTCGCACCATGCGCGGGACAACGGATGCCAGATTGTAAAACGCCTCCAGGTAGCGCAGACTCTTGCTATTATCAGGCAGCGTAAAAACTACGCTGAAGAAAAAATGCTGGAACTTTATAAAGACGGCAGCATTCTGCTTGATTTCCGCGGAGCTGTTCCGGGCATGATTAATGCTCTCACGGTATACGATGTAGACGACTACAGCTTTGGTTCTGTGATACGCATTACTGCAGCTGTGTCTCCGGGCAACCGCGGTGTAATTAATATCGAAAGAGAGGTTGATTTGAGCGGACCTGTGCATGACAAGGGAGTATTTATAATCTCCAGTTACCTGCGTACTTTTTTTTCCGCTGATTTTCCGCTTTCGCTTACATCTTCCATCTGTTTTGAGCAGAATTATTCCGAAATAGAGGGAGACTCGGCTTCACTGGCCGAATTGGCGGTTTTATTTTCCGCCCTGTCCGGCTCTGCGATTATGCAGAACGTAGCTGTTACCGGTTCGGTAAACCAGCTGGGAGACATACAGCCGGTGGGCGGGATTAACGAAAAAATCGAGGGTTTTTCCGCCATACTGGATTTAAAAAATTACAGCGGTAAAGCAGCGGTTATAATTCCGCATCAAAAT
>DNNS01000118.1 GCA_003497555.1 Spirochaetia bacterium | reverse complement strand
ATTCTGTTATAATATGGAATGTTTTTGCATGCTAAAGTTTCATTTTTTTTACTTTGATAATCAGACAAACTTAACTGTACTATTGTATCAATCACATAATTTTATTTTTTACCACCCGCTTCGCTGGAGATCAGTAGAGTCACGGAGGAAATCATATTTGTCCACCTTCCTAAACCGGCAGAACGCCGCTCTCCGTGGGCTCTGCTGTTCTCAAGGACATGATGTCCGGGTGGTTATTAATTTAAAATCACATGGACGAGACTATAGTAATGTTTTCCCTAAACTAAAATCGGCTATGAGAAAAACCAAGTAGTTTGTAAAATTTGATTTTTAAAATATTATTGATTATAATAGTAAAACGTTTTATTAAAAATTCGGCGGTTTGAGGAAAATTTATGAAAAATGTCATTATAATTATGGACGATCAGCATCATGCAGGAGCATTCGGTTATCAGGGACATCCGGTTGTAAAAACCCCGAATTTTGACTCCTTTGCCGCAGCTAATATAATCTTTGATCAGGCATTCACTTCCTGCCCGCTCTGCCAGCCCGCGCGTATCAGCATGCTTACTGGTATGTATTGCCATGCTACTCAGATTTATGATAATATCGGCGGCATGAATCCATCCGTAAAAACCACCAGGCCGGATCTGCCCAGCCTCGCCCGGTACCTGAAAGCGCATGGATATTACACAGGCACTACCGGAAAATATCATGCAGCTGCCCTGGCCAATCCCGGTTGGGATTATCAGTTTGATGATGACAGCGGATATGATGAATTTATAGCATCACGCGGCATGCCTTACGCCGGCTGTTATAATATCCCCGACCTTGAGAAATATCCGTCTCCGTCAATTTCCTGTAGTATTGTTAAATTAAAAGAGGAAGAGACTCGTACAGCATATTATGCGGATTGCGCATTGCGCTTTCTTGACAATCGGCCGCAGGATAAGCCGTTTTTTTTATGGATGAATTTTGATTCTCCGCATGGACCTTACACTTTAATTGAAAAGTATGCGTGCATGTATAATCCTGACAGCATACCTGTTGCAGCCAGGGGAAGCGAGGCGGATTTTCCGCCGGAAACACAAGCCTGGCGACGGACACGCTCTTATGACAACATGAGTGAAGACACTTTGCGCAAAGCCCTGGCTTTCTATTACGGATCCATAACCGAAGTTGATCAGCATTTCGGCCGTTTTATTAACGCACTGATGGAAAAAAAACTGTACGACAATACAATAATTATTTTTCTTGCTGATCACGGCGATCATGCCGGTGATTTTCGTATGGTGAACAAGGCCTTCGCCTATGATTCTACACTTAAAATACCATTTCTCATGCATGCTCCGGGCAGTGATGCTTTCGGGAAAATTAACACCATGGTGCAGAATGTAGATATTTTCCCCACTGTATGCGATGCTCTGGGCCTTCCCAAACCGATGGAACTGCAGGGTTCGTCATTTTATCCGTTTTTAAACCCGGCTGCCGGTCAGTGCCTTCCCCGCAAATATATTTTAAGTGAAGAAAAGCATTACAAAACTATCCGTACTCAGGAGTTTAAACTGGTGTATGCGCCGTCGTATCTTTCCTGGCAAAGCGGCAGCTGCTGGACTTCTCAATTATATGATTTGAAAAAAGACCCCTGTGAAAGGAACAATGTGTTTAATGATTCAGCCTATAGCGCGGTAAAAAACGAACTCATTGCGCTGCTTTTAGAAGCGGTACTGGATCGGGAATTTTTGCCGGAGCCGGTGGAAACTCAGGCTATTACTAATGACGACCATACCCGGCGTTATGCAGAAGGCCACCGTAAAAAGGCTGACTGGCAGGCGAAGTATAACAAAGAGTTGAAAAAGTATTTTAATCCGCAGGTATATCTGCCCACCAGTGAAACTTCAGAAGGCAAGAAATGGGCTGGCGGGGGATAGAATCACTGGAAAATTTATGTATAGCCGCAAGAACAATAAGCTGCTGCCAGAAAGAGTGTTTAATCAATACAGCATGTTAAAATTTTTCATTCTTGTTTTTATTTTTTATTTGATTAACGACTGTATTGTTTTTTCGCAAAATTCTCCCCGCGGATTATTTATCCTTATGCGATATAAAGACCTTAAAGATAACAAAGACTCTATGCATGCGGTTTTATCTCAAAAATGGGTTTCCGGAATAACCATGTACCTTACCTGGAATAATATTGAACCGGTAAAAAACCAGATTAATACCGAATTGCTGAACCAGATCACTGCGCAAGGCATCCAGGCTGGTAAAACCATTAATTTCGGATTTCTCCCTGCACGCGGCTCTCCGGAATGGATTTATAATGAAGGCGTTAAAAAAATAAGTTGGACTCATGCACGATTTTTAAGCGGCCAGGGTCTCCCCCAAACCAACTCTGCGCCTGACCCATGGGATTTTAAATATTGGGAACTCTATAATAAATGCATAGCTAAAATCGGGGAAATATTAAAGCCGTATTCCAATATCGGATATATTGCGGTTTGCGGTCCTTCACCCATGAACGGTATTGAAGCAAATTATTCTATTGGCGGAAGAGTATGGGTGCCGAATGAAAATGGTAAAGGTATGACCGCAACATACCCCTATAAAGAAGAATTTGAAAATTCGGGTTTTGAAAAAATAAAGTTTATTGATTTATGGAAAAAACAATTTAATGTTTTCAATACTGTTTTCCCCGAAAAAAAACTCGGTCTGGCTCTGCATCTTGAAATCGGCCCAAATCATGATTCGGAAATCTCTGATGTCATAAGAGACTACATTATGAGTAATTACAACGGGCGCTGCGCATTTATGTTATTGGGGTTAGGGGATAAAAACGGTATGATTCAAAAAGACAGTGAATATGCCCGGTTGCTTGGCAAGGGCCTTGTCCAAGATCCGAATATAGATATCGGTCTGCAGTTTGCCGCATGGGTTAATACACAAAAAAATGCCTCCGGGGGCATGATTGGTGAATGGATAGAAAACGGCACTTCGGTTTATGGAAAAAATTTCAGGTGGGTTGAAGTATGGTATGAAGATTTTCAATTTGCCCAGACTCATGCTGATTATATTAACGGATTTAGAAAAGGATATGACATTCTTGATAATAATTAATCAATAAATTCAGGCTGTTCTTCAACCTTGCTTTGAAATAACCGGTAAGAAAATCAAGAAAAAAAGTCACGCCCGGATATATTATCACAAAGCATTAAAGCATTCCGTTTTACCCAAGATTTAAATTTGCACCCGTGGCGTGAATATTCCTTGACAAAACGAAATACATCTATTATAATATCTATATAGGGTACATGTACACTATGGTATTTATGTATACATTATGACAAACTCATCAGCAGGTATTATTGATCGTTCGTCATGGACACCGCTCCATATACAGATCGAGGAGCATATTATCTGCCAGATACAAAGCGCAGTCTTAAAACCGGGGGACAGGATACCGTCCGAGCACGCATTGTGCAAAAAATTTGATGTTGCACGGAAAACTGTTAGAAAATCCATTGCAAATCTTGCTGCAAAAAAATACATCCGTACTATGCCGGGGCTGGGCAGCTATGTCTGCAGCGAACATAATGCGCGGATAATTTATAAATTCGGTATAATTTATTACAGTATTGTGAACAAGAATAAAAACGATTATTACCAGCATGATGTTTCATCCGGTATACGCAGATTTGATCCCGGCGCCGTAATAATAAACTGGATAGAAATGACAATTCAGGATCTGCACTACTTTTTAGCTGACAGCAGCCTGGATGGTGTAATCCTTATTTC
>DNNS01000003.1 GCA_003497555.1 Spirochaetia bacterium | reverse complement strand
CGTTGGAGGTTATCACAATATCGGACATGGTTTTTTTTATACGCGAGAGTTTTTTCAGATATGCCGTTCCCCGGTCATGGGCTTTTTTAAAATCTCCGGCAAAAGCTTTAATTATCTTTTTTTCATGATTGATTATTACGTTTAGAATAAATGATAAGCCGGCTTTTTCTGCAGCTTCGATCATATCAAGATGAAGAGGATTATTTTTTAAAGACCCGGCCCGGGCACACGGATGAGCAATCATGGAGGAGCTGTGATTGGCTAAAATGCTCTTTATTCCGGCGATTCCGGGCAATACGCTTTTTCTGCCTCCGGAAAAACCGGCAAAAAAATGAGGCTCGATAAATCCTTCGGCAATCAGCAGGTCGGTATTACAGGCGTATTGATCAATCGCCAGTTCATTGCCTGAAGACAGCCTTCCCAGATGAATGTTCTGTTTTTCGTTAAAAGCATCATGAACTATTATTTTTTCTTTGCTTGCAATCTGCATACCGAATTTTTCTATTAATTCTTCGCGGGTGGACGGGCGATGAAAGCCGGTTGCTATAAGAATGATTATTTGCGCCGAAGGATTAGTGCGTCTTATTTCGGAGAGTAAAACCGGCATGGTATTTTTACTTGGTACCGGCCTGGTATGATCACTTGTAATAATCGTAATCCGCTTTTTGCCTTTTGCCAGTACGCCAAGCGGCGGAGAACCGGTTGGTTTATTAAGGGCGTCTGCAATAACGGCGCTGACATTTTCTGCCGGTTTGATCCTGTTGATTTTTGACTCAAAAACACCAAGCAGGTTTCCGGCGGCAAGTCTGATATTCATGCCCGAGTCCGCATACGGCATATTTATATCTATGATTTCGGGGCGGCGAAAAATTGGTAAAGTGGTCATACCAATTATATTATAATAATAAATTTTAATTTTTTCAAGCTTAATTGTCTTTTTTTTTAAAAACCAAGCAGGCTGCCGGCTTTAAAAATCAGCAGGGAAGCAAGCCAGGCAAAAGACAGCTGATAGAATATTGCAAATACCGATAAAAAACCGTTTTTCAGCTCGCGGATTAAAACCGTAATTGAGGCCAAACAGGGAGTATACAGCAGAACAAAAATCATGAAAGTCAACCCGATCAGCGGAGAATAATTTTTTGACAGCGCATGGCCAAGCGCATCTTTTTCATGGTAATCCGTATTAAATAGAATGCCCATGGAACTTACAACAATTTCTTTGGCCACCAGCCCCGAGACCAGACTTACGCTCATGCGCCAGTCAAACCCGAGAGGTTTTAACGCCGGTTCGATAAATTTTCCAAATCTCCCCAGGGCAGAATATTCTACCGCATAAAGATTATATTCGTGTTCAAGAATCTTGACAGAATTCCGCTCCGCTTGGCCGCTGACTGCGGTTATGGCGGCCTTTTCCCTGATAAAAGCGCGTTCTCTTGCCTTGTCTTTGGGATATTGCTGCAGAATATATAATAAAACGGAGAATACCAGAACTACCGTGCCGATACGAATAAGATAATGACGGGCATTATCCCACATATGTATTAAAACGCTTTTCAGTGTGGGAATGCGGTAAGGAGGAAGCTCCATAACAAAAGGAAATTCTTCGCCGCGGAATAATATTTTACGAAGCAGTATGCCGGCAGCCATAGAAGCTGCGAAACTGNNAAAAATGCTCCGGCAAAAAGCACATAAACCGGAAGACGCGCGGAACAGCTGATGAATGGTACAATCATCATGGTAAGCAGGCGATCTTTTTTTGATTCAAGAATACGCGTAGCCATAATGGCCGGCACAGAGCAGCCCAGGCCCATAACCAGGGGAATAAAACTTTTCCCGTGCAGACCGAGGGCGTGCATGATTCTATCCATGATAAAAGCGGCGCGCGCCATATACCCGGTATCTTCCAAAATGGAAATGCCCAGAAAAAGAATAAGAATATTGGGAAGAAAAATCAGCACTCCGCCCGCTCCGCCCATGATGCCGTTAACAAGAAGATCACCTATGAAAGTGCCGCCCCAGAGTGAAGTTATAAGAGAAGAAACCAGGGAAATTCCGGATTCAATCCACCCCATGGGAAATTGTCCCAGAAAAAAAGTACCCTGAAATAAAAGCCACATGAAAAAGCCGAAAATCGGGAAAGCGGTATATTTTCCTGTTAATATCCTGTCGATTTCAACGGTAATATCCCGGAAATTTTTTTTCCGCCATAGGGTCTCGCGCAGCGCGCCATGAATAAAACCATAACGTTTTTCAGCAATGATTGATGCAGGCTGTTCCCGGTATATATCAAATAGATGGCTGCGCGAAATTTGCCCCTGTTTGCTAACCTCGGGATAATCATGAAACAAAGCGAGAGTTTCCGGATCGTTTTCAAGCAGTTTGATTGAATACCAGCGGGATGGAAAGTTTATTTCTGCTCCTGAGCTATTAATGGCTTTTTCCAGATTTTGAATTTCTTCCCGTATTTCTGTTCCGTAACGAATTTCTATCGGCCGAAGAACAGCACAGGTTTTTTCTGCGCTGCTAACAGCAAGCTCTAAAAGCTCATTGATAAATTCACCGGTTCTGCCGACAGTAGTCTGCACCGGCGCTCCCAAAAGACGCGATAATTTATCAGTATCAATACTGATTCCTTTTTCCAGGCATTCATCCCACATATTAAAGGCAAACACCAGGGGTTTTTGGAGTTCAAGCAGCTGAATACCCAGATAAAGATTACGTTCAAGATTGGTAGCATCGAGAACGTTTATAATGACATCCNNGGAAAGCGAATAAGTTCCCGGCAGATCGTATATTATCAGGGTATAATCTTTCCATGCAATTTTACCTTCCATGACTGTAACTGTGACACCGCACCAATTGCCGACTTTCTGCCTGGCGCCGGTCAGATGATTGAAAATAGTGGTTTTACCGCTATTGGGATTTCCGGCAAGGGCGATTTTAAGCGTTTTTTTCATTAACTTTTTCAACCTCTATCTGACAAGCCTCTGAGATACGCAGAGAAAGCAAGGTACTGTTGATTTTTATTTCCAGCGGATCTTTTAACGGCGCATATTTTACAATCTCAATCGCCTGCCCCCGCACTAATCCCATTTCCGAAAGACGCATGGCGAGCAGACCGCCGGCATGTATTTTAAGGATTTTTATATGATCGCCTTCCCGGCAATCGGACAATGCTGTATATAATTTACCGGTGAGCTCCACTTCAATGTGGCGAGCCATCCCCTGCCCGATAGAAAAACTGCCGCTCTCCCCGGCGATTTGCATTCTGCCCCAGCC
>DNNS01000207.1 GCA_003497555.1 Spirochaetia bacterium | reverse complement strand
CGGAGCAGAGCGCGAAAAACCCCGGGATAAAAAATCCCTGCTTATGTCTTCGGATTCGATCTGATTTACTTTGCAGCCGAGAGTTTTTATATAAAAGTTCACGGTTGTCCGGATATCAATTTGGCTACGCGTTCAAAATTTTCATTGGCTTTTTTATATGCGGGATCAATGGTAAGGGCTTTAAGATAGGCACGGGCGCTTTCCCGGTAATTCCCCAGACGTTCCAGAGCCGCGCCTAAATTATTGAAAAATTCCTTGACGGTTGAATCCAGAGAAATTGCCATATTTAACATAAGTACCGCTTCTTTAAACCGGCCGGTTTCAATATAGCAGAATCCGAGCAGATTGAAATAATGCGCATTGGTAGAGCGCTGGGTAATGATTTTTTCCAGTACTTCTGCAGCCAGGGAATATTTATTCTGAAAAACATAAACTCTGGCCTGATGATAAAGCAGCCCCTGGTCGTCTGGAAATTTTTCCAGAAAAAAGGCGGTTTTTTTAAGGGCGGATTCCAGCTCGTTTTTATCAATTAAAATTTTTACCAGGTACCAGGCGTAAAGCGGATTCTCTTCAGCGCTGAACAGTTCTTCAAATGCCCGGGACGCTTCTGTATAATTACGCTGATTGTAAAGAGTAACAGCCTCTTCACGGCTCACCGCAGCCGGCAGGAACCAGGTGCACAATAAAAAACATGGAAGGTATTTTAAAAAAATTTTTATAATCACTGTTTTAAGGCGCCTGCCGGGTAACCACAGTATCAATACCTCCCCTGGTATTGTAGGAAAGAACAATTTTAAGAAAAACCGGTTTAAGCAGGTTTTGCAAATCATCAAAAATAATATTGATCGCATGCTCCTGGAATATTCCCACCTGGCGAAAAGTACAGAGGTAATATTTGAAGGATTTAAGTTCAAGGATCAGCTGCCCGGGAATATACTCTACAGTGATTTTTCCGTAATCAGGCAGGCCCGACCAGGGACAGACAGCGCTGAATTCATCGGAAGAAACAGTAACGGTTATATTTTTTCCCGAATGTTCATAGGCAAAGGTATCGAGCAGATCTTTTTTGATGGCATGGTATTTTTCGCAGTCAAAACGAATGCCGGCATAGCGGCCGGAGGTTTCAGGCATGGCGGTTTTTATCAAAGAAAAAATATTGTATTCCCAGCAGGCAGACCCCGATTACTACCATGCTGTCGGCAATATTGAATATAGGCCAGGGATTAAAAATTTCGAGGGGAATGGCGGGCGCATACCACATTACAAAATCAACTACATAGCCCCTGATGATGCGGTCAAGGGCATTACCCAGAGCCGAGGCGATCAGCATGGAAACCGGGACAAAATATCCGGAAAAATGAAGATCGCGGAAATAATACCAGGCTAAAAAAGAAGCAGCGCCGAGCTGCAGAATAATAATCAGGATTCTTTTGGCCAGGGGAGATATAAATTCATCTAAAAAAGAAAGGAAAGAAAATCCGATATTGCGGTTTTCTACATAGCAGAACGACCAGAAGCCCGGTATAACAACCAGTTGATGTCCGTTATTCCAGGGAAGGGGTTTGAGGTAATTTTCAGCCCAGTATTTGGTACCCAGATCAGCCGGTAAAATTACGGCGATCGTTATCAGCAGGGTAATAATCTTTTTTAAGGTTTTCATATAGTTACAGACATTATAATATCAAAAGATTTTTTTTACATATTTTCCCACAGGCTTAAAATAGGCACATAGATGGAGAAAATCAGCACAGCATAAAGAATTCCGACTAAAATTATAAATACCGGGCCGATTATTTCCAGGAATCTGGCCAGGGTGGTTTCGTATTGAGTATAATAATATTCGGAAATGTCCTTAAATACTGTTTCCAGGTCTCCGGATAATTCGCCGGTTCTGATCATTTCCAGAAACAATTCTGAAAAAAAATTGATTTTTTCTATGGATACAGCCAGAGTATTACCCTGCTCCACGTCGGCATAGAGACTGCCCATGCGTTCCCGGATAAAATCATTGGTTACTCCGTTTACGCAGATCTGAATGGCTTCAAGTATCTGAATGCGGTTTTTGATCAGCAGATAAAAGGAATTGGTAAAAAAATAAAGTTCTTTCATATAAAAAAGAGAATTGACCCTGGGGACGACGATTAAAAAACGGTCCAGATTTTTTTTGATATATATTCCAACATGAAAAAATTTTATCATGATCAGAAAAAATACGGCAAAAAGACTAAGGGGCAGGATATGATTTTTTAAAAAATTGCCGGCTGAAAAAAGCATACGGGTAAGAAGCGGAAGCGTAATATTCTCGGTTTCAAAAATAGACGAGATGGAAGGAAAAACAAATATAAACATGATGAGCATAACCAGCAGCGAAAAGCCGGTTAATACGGCCGGATAAATCATGGCGGAAACAAATTTTCTTTTTAATTCCGTATTTTTTTTTAAATCCGCCGAGATTTCCATCATCACCTCGGAGAGCCTGCCGGTTTTTTCTCCTATGCCGGTTGCTGAAATTATAAAATCGGAAAAGACATGGGGAAAATTTTTAAAAGCCGCCGAAAGCGAGGAGCCGCTGCTTACTTCATGCAGAATAATTTCCAGAATATCTTTCCAGCGCCGGGAGCCTGCGGTTTTTATTACAATCGCCAGTGCGGTATGGATCTGAATATGGGCTTTAAGCAGAATAGCGAGCTGATTGAAAAAACGGGAAAGATTTTCTGCCCGGACGGAAAAAAAATAACTGATGTCGGTATAAAAGAGCGATTGATCCATTTCTCCAAGTTCAAGGATAATAACCGCATCACTGGAAATTTTCTGCTGCGCTTCCTCCGGGCCGCGCGCAAATATTTCATTTTCGGAAATCTTGCCGGTTTTTTTATTTACAATACGGTAGGAATATTTTTTCATGCCGTCTGGCCGNNCGTTTCTCCGGCTGCGACTTTTTCCAGGCCGCTTTTAAAAAGCGAGTGCATACCCGCACTGATGGCAGCTGTCTCGATTTCGCGGTCGCTTTTCATCAGAGTAATCAGCTCCTGAATGTCGGGTGTGTTGACGAGAATTTCGAATATACCGGTGCGTCCGGCATAACCGGTATTGTTGCACTTGGCGCAGCCTGCCGCGTCAAAAATATATTCCGGAAGTGCCGATGCTATCTGCTGGCTTTTTATGATTCCCGAAGACCTGATTTTTTTTCTGCAAAGCGGGCAGAGTTTTCTTAACAGGCGCTGGGCAGCAACGCCAATTACGCTGGAATTAATCAGAAAGGGTTTAATATTAAAATTAAGCAGCCGGTGAAAGGCGCCGGCGCTGTTATTGGTATGCAGGGTGGTAAGAACCAGATGTCCGGTAAGGGCCGCCTGCACCGCGGTCCCGGCGGTTTCTTCATCGCGGATTTCTCCCACCAGTATAATATCAGGATCCTGACGCATAAGAGAGCGCAGACCTGCGGCAAAATTGATACCCAGTTCGTGATTTACCTGCATCTGATTGATACTGGCAAAATGATATTCCACAGGGTCTTCGATGGTACAGATATTGACCGAAGGTTTGTTCAGCATATTAAGGGCTGAATAAAGAGTGGTGGTCTTGCCGCTGCCCGTCGGCCCGGTTACAATTACAATACCGTGATGATATTTCAGAAAATTATGAAATATTTTGTCTTCTTTGGGGCCCATTCCCAAACCGGAAAAATTAAACAGTCCGAAATCCGACTCCAGGATGCGTATGACAATTTTTTCTCCGTAAATAACCGGAAAAGACGAGATACGCAGGTCAAAACGTTTCTGCTCCACATGCAGGGAAATATTTCCATCCTGGGGAATGCGTTTTTCCGCAATGTCCATGTCGCCCATAATTTTAATACGGGATATAATATGGGAAAGCAGTTTACGGGCCACGGTTTTTTCTTCAATCAGCATTCCGTCAATACGGTAGCGGATACGGACTGTATTTTTAAAGGGTTCAATATGTATATCGGAA
>DNNS01000556.1 GCA_003497555.1 Spirochaetia bacterium | reverse complement strand
TTCGTGGTAAAATTCTATTTTCAATGTTTCGAGTGTCCTGCCCAGTCAAATTAAGCTGAATAGCGGGACATGATGACTCCCTGAATTAATTGACGTAATTTTTTAAAGACCCTCAATAACTCACTACAAGCAACATAAAATACCGCAGGAAGTGCGCTGATCATAAACCAGCAAAATGAAGTGTTAGCCGCAATTTCGCCGGAAATTCCGTATTTCTCAAGAAAAAAAATAGATATCCATTCCCGCAGCCCCATGTTGCCTATGGTAACTGGAATCAGATTGGATAGCTGTATGGCAGGAACCGGAAAGATAATACTGACGGGCACAGGTTTAAAACCGTTAATAATAAAATAAAACTGAAACAACACTGCTATGCTTGGTATAAGCGTTATAAGAATAAAAGACAGGGAATCTGTGATTTTAATACCGCATACCGGTTCCAGCAGCATGTTTATTTTCTCTTTTAAACTGCGCATCCGCGAAAAATTTATTCGTTTAATCAGGATAATAATATTTTTCAGATAAAAAAAACAGATCATTATAAACAATGCCGCAATAAAATAATAATTTTTATCCAGCCAAAGTCCGAAAAAAAAAAGGGTAAGAAAGGCAACTGCAAAAAGATCAAGAAAGCGATCATATAATACCAGACTGAAAAGCTTTGAACGCTCCCCGTTCAGACTGCGTACCCGCATTAATTCCCCCAGCCGGCCCGGCGTAATATAACCGTAAAACAAACCGTACATGTATGACCGAATAACCTGCGGCAGCGGACTTACTGCGCAGTATTTTTCAATCAGCCGTTTCCATTTAAAGATTTTAAAAAAATAAAATACCGGCGTCAGGGAAAGACTCCCCAAAAAAAATTCCGGGCGGCTCTCTTTAAGTAAAATATATGCCTTCCTGATATCCACCCTGGTATAAAGCAGTATAAAGGCAAAAATAGTAATGATATATTTAAGGACAATAAGTATGCGGGAGTTTATTTTTTCCATCAGGATGAAAGCATACTCCGATTTCAGGTAAAATTCAACAGCGGGGATTGACAGTAAAATTAAGATATGTTAATATTTGAAAAGCTTGCGGGAATAGCTCAGTTGGTAGAGCGTCTGCTTGCCATGCAGAAGGTCGNNCCCGCTAATGATATCCCCCCCCTAAAAAAAACACTTATTGATTAAAAAGCAGTAAGTGTTAACGGCGCTGTCCGGGGCTGACAAGCGCCTTAACTTTTTTCCTAAAGATAAAAAAACAGAAATTAAAGCTCAACAGAAAAAAATCAGGTAAAGCTTTTATCCCAATCTTTGTTTATCGGATCATAGCCAAGAGCAGTCAAATTTTTAACAACCTCTGAAACACTGCGTTCATCACGCACTGAAAACTGGCTGCCGGCATCTATTCCCAGGGCGTATGCCCCAGGACTGGTTTTACTGCCTGCGCTTATACGGGTAACGCCGATTTTCACTAATATATCCCTGATTTCCGCACTTTCCCGGGTAGAGATGGTAATTCCTGATTCCGGAAACATCAGCCGGAAAGCGCATACTGCCTGCAGCAGAAAGGAATCCGGAGCCGGGCGTAACTCCGGGCTCACTATCAAAGGCTGAAGGCGCGGAAAAGAAACAGAAAAAGAGGTCTGCCAGAATTTTTTTTCAAGAAAGGCATGATGCATGAATAAAAAAAATATTTCCGTGCGATAATCGGCAAGACCCAGCAAGGCGCCGATATTGATTCTGCGCATACCTGCCCGGGCAGCCGATTCAGGAACAGTTAGCCGTGCAGTGTAATCTTTCTTGCGTCCGAACCTGTGTACCGACACGTAGATTTCTTTATTATAAGTTTCCTGATATATTGTAAGACCGTCGCATCCGGCATTAAGAAGCTGCCGGTATTGTTCTTCGCTCATGGGGTACATTTCAATACTTACTGATGAAAAAATTTCATGCATGGCGCTAACAATTTTTTTTATAAAATCAAAAGGGACTTTTTGAGGGCTGTCGCCGGTTAAAAGCAGAATACTGTCAATGCCGCTTTCCCTGATAATACGGGCTTCGTGCACAGCTTCTTCGATTGTAAGTGTAATTTTTTTATAATCGCGCCCGGCGCTGAAACCGCAATAGGTACAGCCCCCCTCGCATTCATTGGAAATATAAAGAGGCGCATACAACTGGATGGTTTTCCCAAAATACCGGCAGGTAAGCAGACTGCTTTGCTGCGACATTTCCGGTAAAAATTTTTTTGCTGCCGGGGAAAGCAGCGCAATAAATGTTTGCTCTTTTTTCAGACGGGAGGATAAAGCCTGTTTAACATCATTTTCCGTGCAGGAGTTTATTTTAGCTGTAATGTTTTTCCAGGAAAATCCGGAAATTAAGGTATCAAACATTTTCAGTCAAAAATCATCCCTTCAAGCGGGCTTGATGCCCGGGCTGCGCCCGATGCTCCGGCAATACCGGCGTTGTACGCCATTCTTCCGGAGACCACCGCTATTTTAAAAGCTTCGGCCATTAATACCGGATTAGCACTGGCTGAAACAGCAGTATTAACCAAAACAGCGTCAGCTCCCATAATCATGGCTTCGCAAGCCTGGGCCGGGGTGCCGATTCCTGCGTCAATAATAACCGGTACATTGGAATCGCCGATTATTATTTCCAGCATGTCTCTTGTTCTGAGCCCGCGGGCCGTGCCGATGGGCGAACCAAGAGGCATAACTGCTGCTGCTCCGGCATCTTCAAGTTTTTTAGCTAACACAGGATCAGCATTAATATAGGGAAGCACGGTAAAACCGTCTTTTATCAGAATTTCTGCAGCCTGGAGAGTTTCTACCGGATCAGGAAGCAAATGCCGCGGGTGGGGTGTGAGTTCGAGTTTAATCCAGCTGCCGCAGCCCATTTCCCTGGCTATTTTTGCCAGGCGTACGGCTTCCAGGGCATTTTTGGCACCGGAGGTATTGGGAAGCAGAAGTATTTTTTTACGGTCTAAATTATAAATCAGAGGATCCTGGGGATTATGGAAATCCACGCGGCGCAGGGCAACCGTAACCATCTCCGTACCGCTGGCTGATACTGCCTGTTTCATTTCATTGACGGATGAAAACTTGCCGGTACCCAGAAAAAGCCGCGAAGAAAAAGATCGTCCGCTGATAACAAGATTATCGTTCATGCCCTGTCTTTAATACTTCATTTTGCTTCTGCATGATCAGGCTGATTTCATTCTGTGCCATTTTCAGGGCATCATTAAAATCAGAACTGCTGAAATCTCCATGCTCGGCCGTACCCTGTATTTCAATAAAGTTTCCGCGGTCATTCATGACAAAATTCATGTCAAAAACCGCAGATACATCTTCACTGTAATCAAGATCGCTGATTAATTTCCCGCCGGCAGTTTTGCCGATGCTCACTGCGGCGATCTGAGCAGCATGCGGGTTTTGTTTAAATAAACCCTTGCCCAGTGCGCGTTTTATAAGCAGGGCAAGACAGATATAGCTGCCGCTGATAGAGCAGGTTCTGGTGCTTCCGTCGGCATTAATGACATCACAATCAAGCATAATGGTATAGCCGGGAATTTTTTTCAGATTTACAGCAGCGCGCAGGCTTCTGCCGATTAGGCGTTCGATCTCTGTTCCGCGGGAATCCGGCTTGGTTCTGCTTCGCGCTTTACGGTTTTTGGTTGATGCCGGCAGCATATTATATTCAGCCGTAAGCCAGCCTTGCTCTTCGTTTTTCATCCAGGGAGGAACCTGATCCTGCAGGCTGGCAGTACAGATAATTTTTGTTTCACCCGAACAATAAAAAACCGAGGAGAAGGCATTAGGTATATAATCTGTAATTACTTCAATGGCACGCATACTAATCCCTCGGCCTGATCAGATATTATCAGGCTGAGGTTCGGCAAGTTCTTTATATTTAAGAAGGATTTCCTGGAAAGCATTGAAAAATTTATCGAAGTCTTCCTCGAATATCATGATTTTATGACGCTCATAAGAATCGGTTTCCATCTGATGCTTGCTTTCATTAATAACCAGATATTTATTTCCGTATTTATTGGCTTTAATATCAAGAAAATAAGTGCGTCTGCCTGCCCTTACCTTGGTTGATGCCAGCCCGTGCCTGTTATCATTTTCTGCCTGTCTGTTGTCATTCTCCATTAGTAAACCTCGCTGTACTTATTAATGCGATTATACAATGTTTACAGGGCTATGGCAAAAAAAATCATGAATTAGATTTTGCATTTTTCTGGTTAACAAAACAACCAAGCCCGTTGTTTGAAAACTAAAATTTAACACACAGAGTAATATAACGAATTTTTATTCTTTGGAAAAACAGGCATTCGCGGCATGAATAAAATTAAGTGCGGTTATAACTCGTAGAGTTTGCAGTAATATACCGGTTTTCAGGAAATAATGATATTTGCGTGAATTTTATTCAGGGAAAAATTATTTTTTCTTTTTTTTTCGCAGAAACATCATGATCACTGCCATTATTACAATAAAACCCGTTAAAAACCAGCGGCCTTTATAGCTTATTTTCATATTTTTTCCTCCCAGGGAAATTTATTTATAAGAGACAATGCCAGCTTATAATGCTG
>DNNS01000649.1 GCA_003497555.1 Spirochaetia bacterium | reverse complement strand
AATCATACTTCTATGCTTCGCCGGTTTCATCTTTTTATTTAATTTTTTGATGGCGATGACGCCGGAAACTTTCTATGACGCCCTTGTCTATCATCTCTCGGTTCCCAACCTCTATATCCTGAAACATAAGATCGTTCCGCTGGATTATCTCATGTTCTCCAACTCCCCGCTGAACATAAACATGCTTTATACCCTGTCGCTGCTTTTAAGCGACGAGATACTGGCCCGATTTATGCACTTTTTCCTGACTTTTGTTTCGGCTGTTACGATCTTCGCCATAGGCAGGAGATTCTATAACATAACGGTCGGGCTTCTGGCGGCGCTCATGTACTACAGCATACCCATTGTCCTGTCAAATTCATGGGGTTGCGGGAACGACGCCGGAATGACTTTCTTCTTCGCTCTCGCTTTGTTTTCCTTTATGCTGTGGGTGGATAAAAATAAATATAATTTTTTCTATCTTTCCGCGGTTTTTCTGGGCATGGCGCTTGCGTCTAAATACATCGCCGTAACTCTTACCGTATCCATGACTGCCGTGGCATTTATCCATTTAATACGGGTCAGTGAAAGCAGGCTTGAAACCGCAAAAAGAATATTTCTGTTCGGCCTCATTATTTTCGCCTTTATACTGCCCTATCTCCTGAAAAATTATTTCTTTACCGGAAACCCGGTTTATCCCTTTTTATCCAAAATACTCGGGGGGGAGGGCCTGTACGATTACGCGTTCACCGGCACCTGGGCGTTAATGTCCGCTCCTTTTTCCTTATTCAACTTCAAATTCATGGATTTTCTGAAATCATTCTGGACGCTGACAATAAGTTCCGACCAGCCGCAAAACTATGCAGGCCCGCTTTTCCTGGCGCTGTCTCCGTTCGTCTTCTTATTTAGAAATATTGAAAAAAAACTCCTTTATATTCTCCTCGCTTTCCTCATGAACTACGTTTTCTTCTGGTATACGGGAACTCCTATGTTCCGGTTCCTTATTCCGTCTTTTGCCCTGTTGTCCATATTCCTGGCCTATTATTCGGAGAAAATCTCCAGGAATCCGGTTTTCATGTTTTTTTTCCATCTTTTCATATTTTCAAACATAATCCTGTCGCTGAATATCGCCTGGGGACTAAAAATATCCCGATACCTGTGCGTAAATTCCGACAGGGACTCTTTTCTGGCCACGCAAAAAACAAGCTATCCGAATCCTTCATATTCCGCGATAAAGTGGATGAACGAAAAACTCCCGGCAAACAGCAGGATCCTGTTCTCCGGGGAAAACAAGACATTTTATCTCAAAAAAGACTATATACCATATTCCGTGGAAAGCAATCTGCAGCCTTTAATGGAATATATAAAACAGGCGGAGGACGGGGAAAAGCTCAAGGGAATAATTGACAAAAACAGAATAACCCATATTCTGATAAACTACAGGGAAGCCGTAAGAGTCAATCCCCAATACAAAACATATTACTGGAATGAAAGGGACAGAAAAATATTCGGCGAATTCTGGCAAAAATACATAAAACTGGAATATTTCAAAGAAGGCGCGTATCTATATTCCATCTCCGGAAGGGCCGCCCGGACCGAACCGAATATCCTTGAAGAGCTTGAAAAAAAAAGAGACTGGACAATGCAAAGCTTACATGAAGTTTTCGAACGAAATCTGATGTGGGACAGCCTGATAGAAGAATACCAGATGCTCCTTGACTACGGTTTCAATGTCCGGTCTCAGCTTGACGCCTTACGCAAGCTTTCCGGAAGGAAAGCGTTATGAGCCGGAAAACGGCCGTAATAATCGGCGCGGGGCCCGCGGGATTGACGGCGGCGTATGAGCTTCTGGAGAAAACGGACATAAAACCGGTCATCTATGAAATGGAGGATACTGTCGGCGGAATTTCCAGAACAGTCGCCTACAAGGGCAACAGGATAGATATCGGCGGANNCCGGTCACAGGTTTTTTTCAAAATCGGACAGGGTAATGCGCTGGTGGCAGCGCATACTGCCGCTGCAAACCGCCCCTTCAAAAGACGATCTGATCCTCAAAAGAAACGTGTCTTACCCCGGAAAAGGCGTCCCGGCGGACCCGGAAAAGGCCGACGGGGTAATGCTGCTTCGGAACAGAATATCAAGGATCTTTTTCCTGCGTAAATTTTTCAATTATCCCCTGTCTCTTAATTACGGCACATTCGCCAATCTCGGAATTAAAAGAGTGGTAAAAATAGCGTTGAGTTATTTTAAAATAAATATTTTTCCTGTTAAAAATGAAAAAAACCTTGAAGATTTTTTCATAAACAGATTCGGGGAAGAGCTGTATTCTACATTTTTCAAAGATTACACCCTGAAAGTATGGGGCATACCGTGCGATGAAATCGGCGCCGAATGGGGAGCCCAGAGAATACAAGGCCTGTCTATAACCAGGGCGATAACCGACGTGGTAAAAAGTTTATGGGCGAAAAGCGCTTTTGATGAACAAAAAAACGTGGAAACAAGCCTTATAAAACAATTCATGTATCCAAAGCTCGGGCCGGGACAGTTATGGGAGAAAGTAGCGCAAATCGTGATAGAAAAAGGCGGAGAAATACATTTAAAACACAAACTTACAGGCATAAAATGCGATGGCGGCACGATAACGGAAGCTATAATAAGAGACGAAGCGAGTAATAATATTATGCCGGTTAAAGCGGATTATTTTTTCTCCACAATGCCGGTCAGGGATCTGATCAGCGCCTTCGGTCCTGCCGCCCCGGAAAAAGCCAGAAAAACGGCGGAGGGCCTTGTATACAGGGATTTCATCACGGTCGGGCTTCTTGCGAAGAAACTGAAAATAAAAAACATGACTGACATTCCTACGATAAACGGCATCGTTCCGGACAACTGGATATATATACAGGAAAAGGAAGTGAAAATAGGAAGGCTTCAGATATTCAATAACTGGAGCCCCTATCTTGTAAGCGATATAAACAATGTGTGGGTGGGCCTGGAATATTTCTGCAATGAGGGGGACGGGCTTTGGAATAAAAAAGACTCCGACTTCATGGAATTCGCGGCCGGGGAATTATCAAAAATAGACATACTCGAAAAGGAAGATGTTATGGACGGGATAGTATTAAGGTTCAGCAAAGTTTACCCCGCCTATTTCGGGACATATAATCAATTCAATCTGATCAGGGATTTCGTAGATACTTTCGGGAATCTGTTCCTGATAGGAAGGAATGGCATGCACAGATACAACAATATGGACCATTCCATGTTAAGCGCCATGACGGCGGTGGAAAACATAATTAACGGTGTAAAAAGCAAAGATGCCATATGGGCCACTAATTCCGAAACAGAGTACCATGAAAAAAAATAAATGAAACTGATATTAATACGCCCGCGTTATCAAAGCCATATTATCACACCGCCTCTGGGGTTGGGATATCTGGCGTCTTATTTGGAGCGCCAGGGAATAGAGGTTGTTATTATAGACGCCTTAAAAGAGCGCATAGACAACTCCGGCGTGTTGAAGCGGGTCCTTCAGGAAAAACCCGATGCGGTAGGCATCAACTGCCTTACGGCTTACTATGAAGAAGCGGTTGATCTGTCACGGTTATTGAAAAATAACGGATTGCGATGCATTATTGGAGGAGTGCATCCGACATTTTTGCCATTCTCCACTCTTTCAGATTCCGGCGCGGACTTCGTTATTTGCGGCGAGGGCGAACTGGCGTTGTCAGAGCTGCTCCGGAACCGGTTTGATCACAGGGGGATAAAGGGTGTTTATACTATCCAGGATCTCAAAAGCGATTCAGATACGATACCGCGGGGCGATATCGTTGAGGATCTCGACAGCCTGCCATTCCCCGATTGGGCGCAAATACGGCCGGATACGTATCCACTGGCGCCTCACGGCGCGATAATCAAGAATTTCCCGGCAGCCCCGGTGATGGCCACGCGGGGTTGCCCTTATAACTGCACTTTTTGCGCGAGTCCGAAGTTTTACGGCCGGCGGGTCAGGTCACGCTCGGTAGCCAATGTCATAGAAGAATTAAAACTTCTGGTTAATACCTATCATGTAAAAGAAATCCACTTCGAAGACAACAATCTGACTTTAAATAAGGAATTCATTACGGAGTTGTGCCGTCAGATTATTGCGAGCGGCCTGAAGTTCGACTGGGCCTGCCCCAATGGCATACGCGCGGATAAGGTAGACGAACCTTTAATCCGCCTTATGGCCGCAAGCGGTTGTTATTATTTTGCTTTCGGGATAGAATCCGCGAATCCGAAAATACTCAAAAATATAAATAAAGAGGAAAATATTGAGACGATCAAAAAAGCTATAGACTGGGCGGACAAGGCGGGAATGTCGTGCCAGGGATTCTTTATTTTCGGCCTTCCGGGCGAGACAGCGGAAACCATTGAGGAAACCATAAAATTTGCCCGTGACTCAAGATTATCCAGGGCGCAATTCATGATCCTGGATGTTCTCCCGGGGTCGTCTCTTTGGGACACCTTAAAAGGCAAGTTCAAACCGAACTGGAGAAAAAACAGTTACAAGGAACCGGAGTGGATACCAGAAACTTTAACGGCAGACCAGCTTAAAAAAGCGCAGGCCAGGGCATTCAGGGTTTTTTATTTCCGGCCGGTTATCTTTTTAAAGCTTATAAAGCTTATTAAGTGGCGGCAGCTGGCCTATTTATTTAAAAGGCTGAACGAATACAGGATCCTTAAAGGCTGACCACTCAAAATAGTCTCACCAGACAAAAAATGCTTATTTATTGTATATTGTAATCTGTTACGCACAATCGGTTCTAAACAATGC
>DNNS01000222.1 GCA_003497555.1 Spirochaetia bacterium | reverse complement strand
TCAATTTAAAAGGGTTTCGCGCAGAGGCCGTTGAGCTCGCGGAGAGTGGATCAACCTTGAGGTTAGTCTCTGCGAGAACCATATTTTTATTGTTTCGGATGCCCGGGCATTACGGTTCAGCAGCGGATTTTAATCAAATTACCAAAAAACTAATAGAAATGAATTAAACAGTGAAAAAAATGAACAGTATTATTTGATACGGTTTTTCAAAACCGGACGATGCCCTGCCGCCTTTAGCACGCCAGGACGCGCAGCAGTTTCACCAGGGTAATATTTAAACAGCTTGATAATTTCCAGTATAAATTCCAGGGTAGCATCATCCATATCGCTGATCAGATATAATAAATCATTACGGGCATTATTTTCATGATGCGTTTTTGCAGAACGGATAATCATTGCATCCGGCTCGGCCAGCGCAAGAAAATCCAGAAGATTAATTCCATGGGCTTCGAGTATACTGTCAATGGTTTCGATGTTAACGGCAATAGTCCCGCGTTCAATTCTTCCTACATAGCTCTGCTGCATTTTTTGCGCCAGACGGCTGCCGAATTGTTTTTGTGTCAGTCCCCGTTGTTTGCGGAGCAGAAGTACACAGCGGGCGATACGCTGCGCAGTCCGTGAAATAATGCGTTGGTCTTTCATTATTTATAATCGCTTAGTACTATAAATCATAAAAATAAATATTACAAGAGATTAGTGCGTTATTGCCGGATTTTTTTTTTTGATGCTTGAAAAAAGTATAAAAAAGTACTATAATTATATTTTAATAGGATAAATAAGGACTGCGGACAATATGCTATACAACCAATTGCTGCAATTATGCAAAAAATATAACTTTCCTGCCTTTAAAACTGTAAATTTCCGCAGACACCTGCAAAAAATATGCAGGCAATTCATAATATACAGCAGAACCGGTAAAAAAAGGGAAACATGCAATCCGAAGAAAAAAAACGCATCATGATTGTTGAAAATATCGAACAGATGAATTCATTATACAGACATATTTTCCCGCCTCATATATTATTTCATATTTTTGATAATCCGCTTAATGCCCTAAAAGCGATCAGCTGCCGCGATTATGCGCTGATTATTTGCAATAACAGCCTGCCGTTTCTTTCCGGTATGGAGTTTGCGCAAAAATGCTATTCGCTCAATCCCCGCCTGGGCGTTGTTTTTTATTCGATAAGCCGGGAGATTTATAATATTGAGAAATATCCAAACCATAATATTAAAGAAGTTTTTGATATTTTCGATCTGAATTTATCCGGTCTGAAAAAATATATCCTGACAAAGTATCTCGGCCATGATAATTAAAAAACTCCCCGCGGCAGATCAGCCTGTATTTAAAATACTTGACAACCGTATCGGCGAGTTAAGCGATTCGGAGCTTCTGGCGGTTATTATTGGAAACGGTACCAGGGGCGTCAATGCAATTGATATCGGCAGAATGATTATCAATAAATTTTACGGCATTGCCAATATTACCAAACTTGATTTGCCGGAACTATGCGCCATCAAGGGCATAAATAAAAAAAAAGCGTCAAAAATACTTGCGGCTATTGAGCTTTCCAGACGCGTCAATAACAAAGCGGATCAAATCGGTATACGCCTTGATTATACCGAGAAAATTTTTGAGTATATGCGTCATAAATTCAAGGGCTATACGCGCGAAGCCCTGTTTGTACTTTTTCTCAATCACTCTCTGCATCTCAAATTTGAAATGGAATTTTCCACAGGTACCGATAACGAAATTATTATTTACGTGCGCGAGCTTATCAGAATAATCCTGAAAAGCAATTATTCCAATATTATTCTGGTGCATAACCACCTGGAAAAACTGCCGGTTCCCACCAGTGAAGATTTACGCCTGACCAAAGAAATCAGGGAGCGCTGCCGCTACTTTGATATCAATCTGCTTGATCATATTGTGGTCGGCGAGCAGGGCTATTGCAGCCTGATGGAAACCGCTATTCGCTGCCGATCCTGAATTTTCCGATAAGATCCGGACAATGGCACTGCTTTGCGGTATAATCATATTGTCGATTTGAAACAAAATATAAATACCGGCTTAATGTATATCCGGAGGCGGCCAGAAAACATTTTGAAATTCCATATCCCAGGTTTCCGGAAATAATTTTCGATAATATTTTTCACCCTCATACATATTAAACCGCAAAGCTGCAATCCGGGCAGTTTTAAAAATATGATATTCTTTCGGCAATTCCGGCTTGGGCACGGAATCCGCAGGAAGTTCTTTTTCTCCTTTAAAAAAGGGAGCAAGCCAGATAAAAGTATTTTTCAAACCTGCCCCGCGAACATCTTTTTTGTTATATAAATCAATCTGTAAATTAAAAGCCAGCTCTGCATACCAGGTGAAAGCGTCAATATTATATAAAACATAATGAAAAGGTCTGGTTCTTTGCAGCTCCAGCGGCATGGAACCGTCCGGCTCTATCTGGCGCAGCATTTCATGGTAGTGGTTATTGATAAAATAGGAAGCCAGTTGAGTGTTGCCGGTATATAAGGCTATAGCCAGCATTTGATTGCCGTAAAATACCGCGTGATTATTTTTAGCTGTGCGTTCTTCGTGCCCCAGTTTGCTTTCGGTAGCCCATGCCAGGTATTTTTCCAGCCATTCTACCATCTTTTTTTGATCAGAAGCAGTCCATATTACGGCATCCTGCAGCAATCCGATACAATCAATTATCTCGGGCATTTTTGTCAGCCGGTGAATGCCCACAGCTCTTCCTGTCTTGGCCCCGGGCAGTACTCCCGAATAATTCAAATTCGGATTCATGGCGGTTTCAGGAGTTAGAAACCAGTATTTCAATAAATAAGCTCCGCGTTCCATGTATTTTTTATTATTTAAAAAATATCCTGCCCAGGTTAAAGTACGTACTGCACTGAGCATGGCATAAAGCCCTTCATGATCCGGTGTTTTGGTGTGCGGATTAACTTCACCGTCTCGCCATTCTACCTCGCCCTTTTCGTTTAACCAGTGATAAGGACTGTAAGAAATAAAATCATGTTTGTCGCCGCTTGGGGCCAGCACCTTATCGCTTTTATCCATTACAGACCACGGACCATTGGTAATACTTGCTTCTCCCAGTTCTGCCAGTTTTTCAGCAATTTTTTTTTGCCATTCTTTTTTAGGAGACAAAAATTCTTTTTGCATATTTTTCAGGTGAGTATAAGAAACCAGAAAAGTTCTCGGTTTGTTTGACAGGGAGTTTTCCCTGCTGATCCCCTTTCTGCGCAATTCTTCGGCTGTCAAACTATTTTGGGGGTCGCGGAAAATACTGTTATCAACAGCTCCTTCTGTAATGCCCTCCGGAGCTTTTCGTATATATACATCGTCAATGTATATACGATCGCCCGGTTTAAGTTCGCACGGATCATCCAGGATTCCTATTTCCATAGTAAAGGTTTTACTGTCCGGACCGCTTTTGAAAAATCCGGAATATTTTTCCCAATTGTCTTTAGCCTGTATTTTTGTCCGCAATTGCAGTTTGATACTGCTTCGATCTTTTGGCCCCAGATCGCCTTTCCAGAGAATAATTTTTGTGTCAACCCGGCTGAAATTACCTTTCATGTACCAGGATATTTCATAAGCAGTATCGGCTTCACAGGCTATGGCATCTGTTCCTGTATAACCGTTAGCCAGCCCGAAACAAAGAGCAGCCCGTGCCTTGCCGCTTTGCTGATTGCCATTGACAAATTCCAGAAAAACCGAATACTTGCCGCTGTTTTTTTCTTTATCTGCTGTTCCCCATTTTAAGTCTCCATCGCCGTTATAAGCAGCCCAGTTTTCAGGTATAAATTCAGACAGCAAAGTACGGGCCACAGTCTGATTTTTGGGAAATTTGGCAGCTGAAATAATTTTTTCACAGTCACCGTTACTAAAAATATTATCAGCATATAGGCTTACGGTAAAAATGGAAAAAATAATAACCAAAATACATTTTTTCATGGCAACGCCCTCCTATTTACTTTTATAATTATGCAGTTCGGCATTTAATTTATGCTGAATTTCCAGGAGTGCAGCTGCGGCCGATTTGCCGTCTTTAATGCAGAGAGTCATCTCGTTATTCCATATATCCCTGATAATGCCATCCTGCCCTCCCAGTTTACGCATATCAGGCAATGATCGGGAATTAACAAGCACCTTGTACAAAATTTCTTCACGAAACTCTGTATCTGGATTCTGGAAAACCGATGATTGTAACACACTGAGCCGTGTACTCTGCCAGTAGCGTTTGACAAGTTCGTTTCCAACTGCAGCCGATGTTATTCTTTTTAAAAAATCCCATGCTTCTTCTTTGTATTTGCTGCCTGCCCATATTACTACAGCCTCTCCGGTATAGCGGGAAATTCTTTTTTGCGGACCGGCCGGAGGAAGAGCAATGTTTAATTTGTTTTTTCTGCCGGTACTGGCCATTTCCCATATAGCCCAGGGAAGTGTCACCATCATGGCGACTTTACCGGTACTGAAAAGCTCGCTGCTGGTGCCTGTGGTGCTTAAACTTGATTCATTTACAGTAACTTTGTGTTTATTGATTAAGTCAAGATGAAATTGTACAGCAACGGCTGCTTGTTCTGAACCGACAGTACATTGGTTTCCGTCTAAAGAAAGCAGATCTCCGCCGGCTGCCCAAATCCACGGGAGCATGCCTGCCCAGTAAGTAAGATCACTGGAGGTGCCGATTACATCCGGCCGGCCGTCTTTATCTTCGTCTATGGTCAGTTTTTTTGCAGCCTGCAGATATTCTTTCCATGTCCATTTGTTATCCGGTTCCGCAAGGCCGCATCTTTCAAACAGGTCTTTATTGTAAAACAGGGCGGATGCACCGCCGGTGAGCGGCAGAGCGAATATATTTCCGGAATTTATGCCGATTTCATCCAGGGCCTGCGGCGGAATATCGCCCAGGGGGAAATTGTCTTTTTCGATAAATGGCCCGAGATCAGCCAGTGTCCCCCTTTGCCCGAAATCAGTAACTGCTTTCCCGGTCATATAAAACACATCGGGCGCCGAACCCCCTGCCATCGCTGTCAGTATTTTACTGTAAAAACCGGTAGCGTAGGCAGGCTGCAGCTCTACTTTCAGATGCGGATGCGCTGCCTGGAATTCCTTTCCGATTTTCTGAAAAATTCGATCGAGGGCAGGATTGCGCGGATGCATAATCACGAACGGCTTGCCTTTTTTCCTGACTCCGCCTGCACAGGCTGTAATAAAAAGAGCCGCTGCCAGGATAAAAATTTTTTTTTGATTCATCAAATCCTCCTTTAATGGATTATGTACTCAAACGCCTGACTATTGTTGTTTTGGATATATGTTTTTCTGATTTTGATCCATGCTCAATAATATCGATTAATAATTCCAGGCATCGCCCCGCATCTTCTTCAATAGGAATATGCACTGCGCTTAACGGTACCGGGGTAAGTGCGCAGATCGGATAATTACTTATGGTTAATACTGACAATTCGCCGGGAATTTTTATGCCGGCCATCAGGCATTTATTAAGAAAATAAACACCGGCTTCTTCCTGGCCGCAGATAATGGCAGTAATCCCGTTTTTAAGCAGCCTTTTAATATCCGGAATAATATTATTATGAATTAATTCTTTAATTGTTTTAAAATACAAAATATCGTTTTCAGTACAGAATTTATATTTTTTATTTTCCTGGAGAAACAGATTGAATCTTTTTTTCTGAGTCGGCGATTCGTCAATATACAGATAACTGATTTTTTTATGTGATAATTTTAACAAATGATTTATTGCCAGATCTGTTATGCCGCCTTCATTATATACCAGGCAATCAGCATTGCTGACTGACTCCAGCAGTGCATCAGAGCCGTAAAAAAACGAAGGAATGTTTTTATCTTTTAATACCGGAAGGGTCTTGACAAAAATATCGATATTTCTAAAAAAAATAACTCCCCGGCAGGATCGGTAAATTAATTCTATATCCGGTAAAATTTCTATAAATTTTTTTTTTGTCAGCATTACAGGCGAATAATTATATTTTTCTAAATCAATCTTTTTTAATACGCCTCTTAAAAAAGCGGGTATGCCAAAAATACTGCCAAAATCATTATTTGTTCCGGTTTCGTAATCGGCAATTACAAGAACTTGAAAAGTAACAGCCGGAGGCGCTACAAATGTGCCCTTGCCGTGAATTTGATATAAGTAATTTTTGCCTACCAGACTGTGCAGGGCTCTTTGGGCAGTAGTTTTATTGACATTATAAATATTTGATATTTTTTCAAGCGAAAGGAAAAGATCATGCGGTTTGTATTTTTCTTTACTGATTTTTTCCAGTAAATTTTGCTCAAGCGCCTTAGCGCCTTTGATGGATACTGCGGAAATTTTTAACTGATTGACTATAGTCATACAGTTATTATAATTGATCTTACGGTATTTGTCAAGTCTTTAAGGGTGCCGAATTTATTTCTTGGGTAAA
>DNNS01000455.1 GCA_003497555.1 Spirochaetia bacterium | reverse complement strand
ATTACTTTTTTTCGGGCGCGGGTTATAGCCGTATAAAGTATTTCCCGGCTTAAAAGACGGGGAGCATCGGGCGAAATCACCACATGCACAATGTCAAATTCACTTCCCTGGCTTTTATGTACGGTCATGGCCCAGGCTAATTCATATTCCGGCATGCGTTCCGGCGCAATTATACGGAAATGGGGAATATTTTTTTTTGCACTGCCGATTTCATACTCATCAGCCAGCCCCTCGAATACGCAGAAAAGCCGGGGCGGATTTTTGCCGCCTGGATCATTAAACTGCCAGATGATCCCGCGGTCTCCGTTAAAAAGGCCGGACGCATAATCGTTGCGGGTTATCAGCACCGGCTGCCCCGGGAAAAATCTTTCCCGGGGAAAATTGCTTCTGATATTATTATTGATGAATTTAACACCGGCATTTCCGAGTCTGGAAGTGCAGAGAATAATACAGCTGTTGTATACGGCAAATGCCTTGTCAAGTTTTTCCGTATGCTTTCCGATATCATCAGCGCCTGCGTCCAGGCGGCATAGCGATGAAAGATCCCGGGGGATAAGATCATGCCAGTTACGCGGAAAATTATTCTGCACCGTAACGCTTTCTTCGCTGCCCTTCCCGAGAATTTCTGAAAAACGGCTGTAATCTCCGCTGCGTACCGCTGCCGCTGCATCCAGAATCTGTTTTGATTCTGTACGGTGACTGTCGGAAAGACAGATTATCTGTCCGCCAAGAGCATTCTGCTTTTCTCCGTCCGCCGGGATAAGATCGGCGAGCAGAGCGCCGGCTTCAACTGACGGCAGCTGATCATGATCCCCGAGCAGAACCAGAACCGCATCATCAGCCAGAGCGCGCAGCAGCATTACCATAAGTTCGAGTCCAATCATGGACGCTTCATCAACCAGCACCAGGTCAAATGGCAGGCGGTTAACGCGGTTATATCCGGGAAGCGGAGATGTAAAACCAAGACCAAGCAGTTTATGCAGAGTAGAAGCCTTAAGTCCTGAAAGCTTTAGATCAACTTCATTACTTATGTCAAGCACCCGGCGCAGACTTTCTGTTATACGGCCGGCAGCCCTGCCGGTTGGAGCAGCCAGCCCGAAGCGGATGGATTTATGATCGTTTTTTTCCCTGTATAAAAACGCACGCAATATGTTTACTGCTGTTGTAGTTTTTCCGGTTCCCGGTCCGCCGGTAACGATTAATATCTTTCTGTTAAAAGCCTGTTTAACGGCCTGCAGCTGTTTTTCGCCGGGAATTGTTTTACCGGAAGCGCGAGTTACCTTTGTTAGTATCTCTTCCAGCTGTTTTTTCCCCGGGGGTTTCAAAACGGTATTTCTTTCCTCTAACAGTAATTTGATAAATTCAGTTTCCAGGGCCCGGTTTTTATGCGTATAGATATTTTTCCCCGCTGACAGGAAGGGCGCCGATGGAAAATTATTATCTTCCGAGACTGCAAAAATACTTGGGTGTTTTGCAATCAGCCTGCCGATTTTCTGCTGATCAGAAAAAATATTTTTATAACTTTGCGCAAGATCGGTTTTGACGCCGGATTCAGGAATCTGCTGCCAGAGTTCCTGCCAGTCTTTATCAATTTCTTCAGCGGTTATACATAAATGACCGCGCTCGATTTCGCGGCAGATCCCCAAAATCAGCCACTCAAGAAGGGGGTCGCGGTTTTCACCGGCCCACCGGGAAATTTTTTCAGCCATAAAAACCAGATGATCGGGTATTTCCAGCAGGGCAGCGGTCTTTGCAAGATCAGATAGATTGTGCAGATTAATTTTTTTTATGATCTCTGTTAAGTGATTTTTTTCACTACTTTCAAGCGAAAGAAAAAAAGACGTTAAAACGGAATCGGTTTTATCTTGCATGTCAGTTTCCCGGTTTTTTTCGCAGTAATGCGCTGCAAAGTTCTTCTATCATGTTTTTGGCCGGACGATCAAAAAAAACGCCGCGTCCCGGATATTCTTTTGACATACCGCGGATAAAAAAATAGTATACACCGCCGAAATCACGATCATAATCAAAACCCGGAAGGGAGGCGGAAAGAAAAACATACAGGCCGAGAGTATAAAGGTAATACTGCAGAAAATAATCATGCTCCTGCATGGCGGCAATAATATTCTGTTCATGATACGAACCGGAATCGTCTCCCAGGCAATTACTTTTCCAGTCGGCAATATAATATTTATCATTGTGCATAAAAACCAGGTCAATAATACCGTAAAGATACCCCTCGGGCGTTTTAAGCAATTTGCGGCTGCGGTCTTTGATATCCAGGCAAAGCGCTGATTCTGCCAGGGGCAGTAAAAACTGGAATTCATGCCTGCGCCGGCAGGATGGTATATCCGCAAGCGTAAATTTTTTTTCGTCGGAACCAAGAGGGACCTTGAGCGTTTCAAAAAAAATATCTTTGATCAAAGAGGCATACGCCTGATATTTTAACGCGCTGTACTGCAGTTTGGCCGCGGCCTGAAATTTCCTGTCAATCCCGCTGTCGGCCATAAAGGAATCGGGATTATGTCCGCAGAGCAGGGAATAATCGATTTTTTCGAAGAGACTGTGAAAAAGATTGCCCGTTTGCGGACCTGCAGCAAAATTAAAACGGTTTACCGCCGGGTGCTGCGGCTGATTTTCTCCGGATTCGTCTCCGGCTTTACCGTCCGTTTTGGAAAAAATTAGACCGCGGCTCAGGCTGGAATAACTTTCTACCGGTAAACATTTCAGTCTGAGTTTTTCCGGCGGCGGTTCTGCAGCCCTGAAGGCAGTACCGGCCTGGGATTTTTTTTTATCATCTTCAGGTTCAGGCAATTCTGCTGTGCAGGCAACCGTCTGAAATACATCTTTATATCTGTCAAGCAGCGGCCCGGGATGATTTAAAGCATCGTCGTCTCCGTACCCGAGAAGCTCACGGTAAAAATCATGCAGATAACAGGTGCTCCTGGCCCCCTGGGGAATAAAAGGAATATACAGTAAAGACTNNTAAAGACTGCGCCCTGGTAAAACCTACATAGAACAGCCGGAATTTTTCTTCCCTGGAAAATTTTTTCAGAATGGATCCAAGCTCGCTGGAAACCGGAATTTCCCTGTTTTTCCGGGATGAACCGGCGATCCTGCCTGAAAGCGTAAACAGTCTTTTATTTTCATAATAAAAACTGTCCAATACAGCCGGCGATTTGGGAGCATCGGAACTCATGATAAAAACCACGGGCCATTCCAGGCCTTTGGCCGCATGCAGGGTAAGGACTTCCACTGCTTCCAGATCGCTGTCAAGACGCACTTCGCTTTCTTCCTCTGAGAAAACGCCGTTTTCTGCGCTAATCTTTTTATTGATAAAGGCAAGTATTTCCTGACTGTCAAGATTTTCCCGATACACGGCTTCATGCAGAAGTTCGGCAAGATGCAGCATATTGGCGCAGGTTCTGGAGCCGCGGGACGCGGAGAGGCTGCGCCGGAAAAAATCATGGGGAATTTCAGGATCACAGGTTTTATACAAAGCTTCAAGTATTACCTTGTAAACCTTTTTTTCCGTTATCATGTTTTCCCATTTTTCAAACTGCGCGCCCCAGCGGTCAAGGAGTCCCTGTTCTTCCAGCTCGCAGACGGTCTGCTCGTTGATGCCGAGAAGAGAGGAAGTAAGAGCGCCCTTGAGACAACCGGGATGCCTGAATTTTACAAGTCCCTCGAAAAAAAGTTTTATTTCAAATGCTTCATCGGTTTTCCAGACGCTTCCCTGCCTGGTAAAAACGGCTTTAAGCCCCAGGTCACAGAGATCTTTTACGGTCTGGCGGCATTGTTCATTTTTATCGCAGAGTACGGCAATATCCCCGGGACAGAGCTTCTCCCCGTTATTTTTTTTCAGACCCGAGGACAGCAGCCGAAAAATTTCCGCGGCAACATATTTACGGCTGTGTCTCCGTACTTTTTCAGCACTCAGGGTTTCACTGCCGCTGCCGGAAAGATCATAAAGAATTATTTTTCCGGCATTTTCCGTAAAACCGGCCCACCTGGAATTTTTCCCGGCATTTACCTGCTGATAATAAAAATCAGCAGGAATTTTTTCGGTGCCGCGGTATGCGGAAAGCAGATTATGTAGTGTACTCTTTTCAAGATTGTTTTTTAAAAGACCGAGAAATTTACCTCCTTGCGGCATAATGGTTTCAGGCAGAGGCGCAGTATGGCAAGTATTCCAGACGCAGAAAATATTCTTAAACAGAATATTGAATTTGGCGACCAGATCGGGATGCGAACGGTAATTGTCCTTCAGTTCATAATGCCGCGTATCGGGTACGGTTTCAAGAGCCGAAAAAAAAGTCGGAAGATTTCCTCCGCGAAAATGATAAATTGACTGCTTGGGGTCCCCGATCAGAAACAGGGGGAAATTTTTCCTGTGTCCGCAAAGCAGGCGGAATATTTTCCATTGTACGGCATCGGTATCCTGGAATTCATCAATCAGAACAGCGCAGTATTTTTCCTGGACCAG
>DNNS01000514.1 GCA_003497555.1 Spirochaetia bacterium | reverse complement strand
AAATATTTTTTGTCTGACAACATTTTCTGCAGATTAGTCTGCACAAGCCTAAGAAAAAGTAGTCCTGTCGGTTAGCGAGACTGTGAAATATATTGTATTATTATTGTCCGGACGGTTATAAACAGTAATTTCATGCGCACAAAGATTAAGCGTTATCTCTGGGAAATATCAATAATTGCTTCAACTCTGATGCACCTGGCTGTTTTTCTGCTTTTTATCAGGAAAGAAATAATTCCGGATAACTTTGCCAATCCGGAACAGGCTATGGAAATGCAGGTACTGGCTGATTTTGACCGTACCGAAGTTGAAGACATAGAAAAAGAGCTGAAAGCCGCATATGTTTCCGACCGGAATTTCAAAGCACAGGGAAAAAATACCGATGAAAAGCGCCTTAATATTATCAATAATACATCAAAAATCATTACCGAACAAAAATCCGATAAAGATTCATCCCTGATTAAACTGAACAAAAGCGGGCAATCCGAGAGCAGGGGAAATAAGCCTCAAAGCGAACAGTCCGAAGAACAGGCGGAAAAAGAGAGCGAAAGGGGTAATCTTCCTACGTATATTACGCTTGACGATAACACCAGAATTGAAATTCATTTTGACGACCGCAGCGAGATGATCAAAGCCGGTAGCGAGTCCTATGAATATGCCGAGTTTACCATGCGCTTTGCCCGTACTGTTCAGCGTTCTTTCAGTAATATTATTTTTTACAACAAATTTGAAAATTTTTATCTGGTAAGCGGGGACCGGGTTGCCGCCATCTGTTCTATCGATCGGCAGGGTTACATTGATTTTCGGAAAATGATTCTGGAATCCGCCAAACAGCCGTTTTTTAATTATCTTGCCGAAAAAACACTCGCGTATGCCGGTAATACCGGTGAAGTGCCCGATAAACTTTTCCGCAGCAGGATGCAGACTCAAATTTTAATTCCTGTACATTTTATTTTTACCGGCAGCCCCAAAAACACCTGGTTATTTGGAGTCCCTCGTTTTGAATAGTCATTCCAGCAAGAGTGCAAATTTATTTCTTGGGTAAATAAACAATAAAGCCCGCCCCTGTATAATAGAAATAAATTTGCACGGTGGGAGAAAAAAGAGGATGCCCCCATGTTGTCAAGTATTTTTTACAGATTAAATATAGATGCATACCCAGGAAAAAAAATCGTACCCTTCCCGCAATGAAGAAAAACAATATTTATCGTATAATCCTTTAATACTTTTTAAATCGATCTTTTACCTATGCATAACCTTGACAAACAATTGAAGCGCCAGTCAGATAATATATTAAAAGCTGACGATTTGGATGACACTGATCTGTCCGGCGATAGCGATCTGAAAGCCCTGCAGGATAAATCGGTTTTAGCGATAAACGATGCAATCAGCAGAGCTACCGGCAATAAAAACATTGAATTGTCCGATCTGGAAGCCGAAGCGCTTGCCATCAGCAGGCAAATGTCCGAACTTGAAAACACCAAACTGCATGGAATATTGGCCGGCGCCAATATTACCGATGAAAACAAACGTAATCAGATTTTGGCAAATATAAAATCCTCCGGACAAAACAGGGATTTCGCAGAAATGAAGAAACTGGTTAAAAATTTTATAGACCAGGAAAACAGGGAAAAATCCGGAACAGCCGTAATCTCAACACCAGCAGCCACAAAATCCGAACAGGGTGTTTCCAAAGATGCCGCTTTTACAATTACTTTTTCTGAAGATAAAATGCAGGCTCTGCTGGCGGTTAATCCGCCCCTGGGCAGCGGCAAGCCCATCGCCCTGCAGACCATAACCGCATGGTGTACGGCAAAAAAAATCACCGGAATCAAGACCGATGAAATTGAAAAATCCCTGAGAGAAATGGCGCGCAGTAAAAAACCGGTAATCGGAAAAATTATCGCTGAAGGCAAACCTGCAGAAGACGGCAAGAATCTGGAAATAAAATTTGAAAAGGAATTTACCGATGCCGCAGCCGCCGGTTTCAGCAGTCAGATTGCCGGCCAGGTCTGTATGGTAAAAGACGGAGATTTGCTGATCAGCGCATCTGAACCTACCAAGGGCAAAGAGGGGGCAAATATTTTCGGAGAAAACATTGCCCCCAAACCCGGCAGCGGTGAAATTACCGCAGGCGACCATATCATGACCCAGAAAAGGGGAAACAACCGGCTCTATTACTCAAGACTTACCGGCCTGGCGCAGCTTGATAAAAACACTCTTGATGTTATTTTATACCAGGACGCTTCTTTTTTAATCACTGTATCCGACGATGCCATGAAAGCCATCCTTTCCCTTAATCCCGGCGCCGGCCTGGGCAAGAAGCTGGTTTTTGAAGATATTATGCAGGCTATTGCAGAAAAAAAAATCATCTGCAATGTCAATGAAAATTTAATACGCAACAAAACCGAAGAAGCCAATAATACCAGCGACCCCTTGCAGATAGATTTCATTTTTGCCGAAGGCCTGCAGCCGGAAGAGGGCAAAGACGGAGAAATTGAATTTTTTGTCAAGGTGAAAGCCTCAGGCCAGCACAGCGAAAAACATGACGGGCGCATTGACTACCGGCAAAGAGAAAATCTGGTTAAGGTACAAAAAGACGATAAAATATTCTCGGTAATACCTCCGCTGCCCGGCAGCAAAAACGGACAGGATATATACGGAAAAATTATTTCCATGCGCGAGGTTAAAAGTAAAGAGCTCAATATCGGAAAAAATATCCGTACAGAAACCGATTCTGATAGCGGCGTTCTTACCGGTTACGCCGAACTTGAAGGCAGTATAAAATACGATGAAAAAACCGGATTTATCGAAGTAGCAAGAATTCATGAAATTGACGCCATAAATCTGCAATCGGGCAATATTGACTTTTCCGGCGATATTATCGTAAAAAACAACATAGATGACGAAATGATCGTAAAACTGACCGGTGATCTGCAGGTAAAAGGCAATATCGGAAGCGCCATGATTACCGCTGACGGCAATATTATCTGCGAAGGCGGAATTGTAACCAAACACCGGGGAATAATTATCTGCCGCGGAAATCTTTCAGCCAAGTTTATTGAAAACTCCATAATCAAATGCACCGGGGATGTAAAAGTATCCAAAGCCATTCTCAACAGCAGGGTTATCAGTCAGAAAGCTGTAATTGCCGAGGGAGAAAAAGGCATTATTATCGGCGGAGAAATAAAAGCCTTAAATCTGATTCGCGCCAAGTCAGCCGGCAGTTCCGCAGGTATAAAGACCACTCTGCAGGCCGGTTATGATTATATCAGCGCAGACAAGCTTGCGCTCATTACTGAAAAACGGCTGCAGATGGAAAAACGGCTGCAAAGTACCGATGAGCTTATACAAAAACTTTTTAAAATGAAACCATCGGTTGATCAATTTACCGAACAGATGAAAAATGTCTATAAGGAATCGCTGCTGGTGCAGATGAAACTGAAAAAAAAGCTGCTGGAAATAAAAATGATAGAAACCAAACTTACCGCCGAAATTGAAAAACCGGTAAAGGCTGAAATTATTATTGAAGATAAGTTATTTAATGATACGCTGATAATAATCGGCAATGTGAAACATACGGTCAGTAATACCGAGGATCATGTTAAATATATCCGTGCCGAAGGCAGTGACCGCATAGAAAAAAAATTCCTTAATTAGACGCTTTTTCTGCAGCCATAACCCCGTTCAGCGCTGTGCTGGCGCATTCCACCATGGTTTCATCCGGCTCCCGCGAAGTAAGCATTTGAAATAATCTTCCGGGTAAAAGCAGCCAGGAAAAAAAACGATTGCTGCTGAAACGGAAAGATAGGCGTATTGCCTCATAAGCAATGGCCGCGCTTACCGGTAAAAAAATAATATTAGCTGCCAGCAGAACGGCTTTTTCAGCGATACGCAGCAATTTACCGCTAAAACCTGAAGTCAGGCCCAAATAATCCGCGGCGCTGATTTGCCAGGCCGTAAAGGTATAGGTAAAAACCGAGATAAGAATTACAAAAAAAATAAATGATGTTCCGCAGCGCGGATGAAAAGTGGGCATACGCATGGCGGCGGATGCGTTAATGCCATTTTCGGGGAATGACTTCAGGGTTTCAAAAAGATTAACAGCCTTGTGCTCTGCGCCGTGATATTGAAATACTCTTTTTATATCTTTACTGAATGAAATCACGAATATATACAGCAGAAAAAAAAGAAGTTTTATCAGGCTGCGCACCAGATTAAAAATTACCGGGTGCTCCTTTTCAGGAATAAAAAATTCCAGTCCGGCGGAAGGCAGAATAATAAAAATCCCCGCTGCCAGCAGAAAAGAAATAAGCAAGGTAAAAACATATTCAATTGATCTGCTGCCGGAAACCGCCTTGGTGCTTTCGTCTTCAAATGCTTCAGCAGAAAAAGTAAGCGACTTGATGCCTAAATACATCATTTCGCCGAAATTGATTATTCCGCGCAGAAACGGCAGTTTTAAAAACGGTATTTTGTCGGCAAGGGACCGAAACGGGAATACTTGCAGATTTATAGTTCCGTCTTTTTTTCGTAAAGCGAGTGCGTAATGGCGTTTCGACTTCATCATTACGCCTTCAATCAGCGCCTGCCCGCCGACTGCTGCCGGTGTATTAAACAAAAAAGCCTGCAATTAAAGTTTATATTTTTTTCGGAAACGTTCAACGCGGCCCTCGGTGTCGATCAGACGGGCCTGTCCGGTATAAAATGGATGACAATTGGAACAGATTTCAAGATGCAGTTCTTTGGCAGTTGAGCCGAATTGAAATTCCGCCCCGCAGGCGCATTTTATATGTGCCGGATTGAAATATGCCGGATGTATTTTCTTTTTCATAATATTACCTCATGTATACCCAATGTCATTTTGAAAAAATGATTATAATTTGGCAATAGAAAAAAGTCAAATTTATGATTTAAAAAAAATCTTTTAGGAATTAAATATGGATTATTCCGATTTTTGTCTCCTACAAAGCAGATACCTCAATCGTTATAAATGAATATACGTTTTACATGACGATAAACAGCTGCAATATTATTCAGAGTTTACCTGCTTATCAGATACCACACGGTTTTCGCGCTGTCAAGGCGTACGCTGCCGTTATTTTTTTGCACTGCGCCCAGGGCTGTAAAATCCGGCGCCAGGGGTATAACCGAAAGGCTTGATCCATTTTTAAAATGCACTGTGCCTTCTACCGGTTCCACCAAAGCAACTCCGTATTCTTCGGGCTTGCTTTTGGAGTTAACAAGCGGTGATTTGCTGGCAAGGGTCAGCAGTTCACCGCGGTATTTTCCGGATTTGGCTTTAACCGCCTGGCCGTAAGTATATTCATCGCTGCTGTTTTCGGCCCGTGCTACAGCGCTAAGCAGTATTTTTTTACTTTGCGCAAGCGGCAGATTGTCAAGCGATGTAGCGGCAACAGTAACAAACAGGTTTTTACAGGTAATTTCAATATCGGCAAGCTGAATTGTAACATCAGGCCGCGGGAATCCGCTTATACCCTGGCTGCGCGGGCTGTTTATCAGTAAAAGTCCGTTACCCCAGTCGCGGGTAATTTCTCCGGTGTCGCTAATCAGTCTGTTGTTCTGGAAGCCGTACTGCGCAGAAAGCAAACCTTTCTTTTTTAACAGCTCATCCAATTCAAGTGAAAAAGCACGCGTGGTTTTTTCCAGGCTGCGGTGAAATGCCATGTCTGCGTTTTGCGCCCCAATACGAAAGTTGGGGTTTCCGGCCGGTTGATCGAAAACACTCTCTACTCTGCTTACGTATGCCAGATAATTAAAAGGAAAACCGCCGCGGGCTAAATGCCCGGCTGCCAGGTCGCGATCCTCGCTATTATAAGTAATTTGCACCAGATTTTTACCGGGCGAAACATCTCGGCGGTGAAAGATTAAACTGGCATTGGGAAGGAGAGCCATAAGCGCCTGGTCGTTAAAATTACAGGTTGGAGCGGTAATGATTTTTTGTTCTTCAAAAAATGTCCAGTCGCGTCCATGGCCGCCGGCATAGGCATATTGAAAAATCGCGTCCCAGTCCTGCAGCGCGGCTGTGGCGGAAAGCGAGAGAAAATAAGTACTGCGCCAGTCATGCGCCCACATCATATCAGTTTCAGTGGAAGTAAGCGGATGGGAATTTACCTTCATGCCCGAAAGAGCGCATTCAATCAGAGCCTGATTTCCTTCCATACAATCTACATCTACCGAAGGAAAATTATTAAAAAAAACTTTACCGCCCGGCATACTTTTCTGATGATCCCAGTAAATATTATGTGAAGTAAAATCGGCAGTGAGCATAGCTTCCAGTTCTGCCAGATCGCCGATAATATTTGAGAAGCCGNNCGGCCCCTTGTAACCCAGACTGCGTATAAAAGCAATCATTTTTCTTGCGTATTCCATTTGCAGAGCTTTAAAAAAACGCACCGTATCTCGCAGGCGAATCGGGCTTTGCGGGCTGTTCCATTCGCCGCTGCGCGTAGAAAGATCTTTTAAGAGAGCGGGCGTGATATTCTGACTGGCAAATGACTCGCCGGAAAGGAGAGCTGATACATTGTTACGAACCCAGATTTTATTAAATTCCGCCTCTGTCT
>DNNS01000297.1 GCA_003497555.1 Spirochaetia bacterium | reverse complement strand
TATTTCCTCACATTCTTGAAATGTTACATTGTGAGATATGTAATTTTTTGTTATATTTCCTTTATCCCAATCAAAGCCATCAATCAAATCAAAGTTAATATCAATCGGCTTCATTTGTATATTATTATAATATACAAAATAATATTAGTCAATTAATTTTAACGCAAAATTTTGGTACGTTATTTCGCACAACGTACGCGGTCACATGAAGTTTTTGGTGCGAAAGCAAAGCAAGCCGGCAAAGAGAATTTATATTTTCCTTAATTAATTTTGCCGGCAGAAATCTCGGTATTCTGCCGGGCATGCTTGAAGTTCTGCACACCATGAGGATTAAAAAATACAAAGTTTTATCTTAAACTAATAAAACAATTTATTATAAATATAGATTATAATTTAATGAAGCTTGGAGGCGATTTATGAAAAAAAATCCAGTGTATCTTATTTTATTAATACCGGTCATTATATCCTTGCTATTCAGCCAAAATCCGGGCAAACTGGGCGAGGGAGAACTTGCTGCCTGGCAATTCACCACTGCTTACAGGGAAAACGGCACATTATTAGCTGGCCTGCTGAATATGGAAACCGGAGCAATTATACACATTATTAACGGATTTGAATATGAAATAGAAGCCGCAGGGAAAAAAATCAAATCAAAGGGCAATACGGGCATGCAAACCGGAATATCAGACAATGTTTATTTTGCCAAAGTGCCCGGTATCTTTGAGCGGACATTTATATTACAGAAAACCGGCAATAACAGTATAAACCTGGTAACCAGGATAAAAGCCGAAACCGATTTAAAATACATACCCTTTGACGCTTATCTGAACAGCGGTTTAATAAAAGGAAAGGAATTTTATATTGACGGGAAAACCGAAAAAATGATTATAGAAACCGAACCTTTAAAAGTAAATGACAGATTCAGGGTTGGCGGCAATGATGCAGAGTGGAAAACCATTTTGTTTCATACTGATATCGGAAAAATCACTATTTCTTTTAAGCAACAGCGAAAACTTGTTGACTTTCGGGCTGTTCCCTGGGCAACAATAAAAAATCATATTATTTACAACCCTTTCAGTATTGCTGCCGGTACAACATGGGAAGATACCATGACTATTAATATCGAACCGGATTCCAAAGGACTTAAAAATCATAAGGAAGAAAATCCGCAGCAGCCCTGGTTTTTTCCAAAAAATAAAGAAACGGAGTTTACCGGTATTATAACTCCCGTACCCAAAAAGATAATTTGGGATAAGGGCGAGCTGATATTAAATGGAAAAATTCTATGTACTCATAATATTACCGACAGGCGCATTACGGATTTTTTAGCGGAAAAATACCGGGAATTCGGGATCAGCCTGGAATTCAAGCAGATAACGGCTGATCGTCCAGTATCTGTACTTGTTTTGGGGGGAAACGGGCAGAATGTTTATAAAAATATTACGGGTTTTTTTGAACAGGAACTTTTAAAAATTAAAAATGCGGAAAAATACGCCATTCTTGTCAGGCCGGAAGGCGCCGGCATCGCCGCCGAAACCGAAAAAGGAATCTGGAGCGGCGTACAGACTTTACTGCAGACTTCTATCAGGCAATGGACAGGAAATAAATTGAAACTTGCGCAATTAACAATTGCCGACTGGCCTGATTTTTCCGAAAGAAATATTTATATCAGAATCGGACAGGATGCTGATCTTGATTTTATCAGAAATTTTTTTGATCAATCCCTGTTATGGAAGTATAACCGGGTATATCTCGAGTTCCGTTATGCGTACGATATTAAACGTTTTCCGGAACTGAATTTTTCCGGACGGGGATATCCCATAACAGAAGAGCAGCTTTCTTCCCTGATTACATTCATGAAATCAAGGCCGGTTGAGCTTATCCCCATCTGGCATGGCGGAAAACTGCTGGCCCAGATAACCATGAAACACGTATCGGCATTTCCAAAACTGGAGCGTATAGTTCTTAAAAACCCGAAATTTAAAAATGACGGTATTGCCCATCATTATGATCTGTCGCTTGACGAGACATTTGCATTTAATATTGAAAAGTGCGATTATTTTCTGAAATTAACCGGAGCTGACAAGATTCATATTGCCCTGGATGAAGTGTATGAATTTCCGAAGTTTGCCGAAAAAAATACCGGACGGGGAGACATTATTCTGTCGGAATATATCAACAAATTCACCGGTTATTACAGCCCGAAAGGAATAAAAGTCATTATTTATCATGACATGTTTTTTGACAAGGATAACCTGGGGGTTCTTTCCAACGCAGACCGCTTTCCGGCCAATGCGCATAGCGGCAGCGAAAAAGCCCTTGCTCTTCTTAACAACAAAAGCCATCTGGAAATTGAATACTGGGATTATGCCGATTCGCCGGCATTCCCGGCGCTGGATCTTCTTTTGGCCCAGGGGATAAAAACCACTCCCGGTGTCTGGTTCAGGGAACAGAATATTAAAAATCTTCCGCTATATGCCTATAACCGGGGAGTGCGCAGTATGACCACCACTATCTGGTGCAGTATTTCCACTGACGCCAAACGCAATTGGCAATTAAAAGGCCAGGTTTCGGGAACGCAAAAATTTCCCACTTATATATTTCTGCCTGCAGTTAATTTTGCCTCCGAGATTTACTGGAATGTACAGGCGGATAAATATAATTATAATGTCTGGAAAGAAACCATAGCGCTTTATGACCGCAGAACCGGAACAGCCCCTGAAATCCAGACTGCAGTTGATATAAGTTCTTATGTTAACCGCAGCCTGACAGATAAAGTTTTTAACGACAAGGAAGGTTTTATTGACAGTCTGCCCGGCGAAGATCTGCGGAACTTTCCATGCGGCAGAACCGTATTAAGCGGCATACAATTCAATATCGCACAAAAAAACAATGAACCGTATGCTGTTTCTGTAAAAGGTAAATATACCGCAACTCTGCCCGTTAATACGGAAATAAAACTCCCTTCGGGAAATTTTAATAAAATTATTTTTCTTCATGCCTGCGCCTATGATCGCGACGAAGCGGCGGATATCAGGCTTGACGCCTCGTATCTGGTGCGTTATACTGACGGCAGTACGCAGGAAATTCCCCTGCTGGCCGATAAAAATATCATACTCTACAGTCCTCCGGTAATACGTGCGGATAGATCAAATAACAATCTCTGGTGCGCGTGGATCGGAAATACAATCAGAAATGAATTTCCGGCCTGCGTCTATGCCTGGGAATGGGTGAACCCGCAGCCGGCAAAACCTGTCAGCTCGATAAGCATGCAGAGTCTGGGAAATAATGCATCGGTTTTTTTGATTGGCCTTACCTGCATACCGTAACGGTTTCCGTACGCAGGTAAAAACGGCATCCCGCCGATGTATTATCTGAACAGCATGACGGATAATCATTTCATTTTTTCAGTCTATGATAAGAAACTCCACGCGTCTGTTTTTTTTCCGGCCGGAAACAGTGCTGTTATCGGCAAGAGGTCTGGTCTCGCCGAAACCCCTGACGGAAAGAGAAGCAGCCGGTATGCCCCTGGAAACAAGATAATCCCTGATAACGTGTGCTCTTTTTTCCGAAAGTTCAAGATTATTTACTTCGCTGCCCAGTTTGTCGCTATGCCCGGCTATGCAGATTTTATATGCTTTTTTTTTAAGAAGTTCGGTTATTTTATCAAGCTCCTGAAATGAATCATCTGTAAGCTTGGTACTTAATGCGGCAAAGTTGATATTGTACGAAACAAACAGCACTTTATTGATGTTTATTGAATTGATGATTTCCCTGATTCTTTCAATATCATGACGAGTCATATTATCAGGCTGCGAAGGCTCATCTCCCGGCGCAATTACCGTAACCGTACAATTTCCAAGTGACACTTTTTTTTCCGGCAATTCGGGATTTTTAATTTCTACCCTGCCTGATAAAGCATATATCGATATTTTTTTTCCCGAGAATTCAAAACCAAGATCAGTGCCCCTTACCACACAGGAAGAAACAGGCGATGATATTCCGATATCCTGAATTTTGGACAGCTTTTTAAAATGCCCGTAAAATTTACCCGATAACAGGAAAACCTCAAGATTTTTTACAGTCAGACAGGAAACGGATATTTCGGTATTTTCATCAAGTCTTGCTGCTGTACGGCCCTGCAGCCTGATATCGATTTTTGAGCCTTTGCCGGTCCGCAGGATCATTCCGCTTCCCAGTTTTAATCCTGTTTCCGCCGGTTTCCATTCATCGCTATTCTGTATTTTGTATTCTGCAGTACCGTCAGTATAAGTTATGATCGGAGCGGGAGCTGNNAGACAGCAGGTTTAAACTGTTTTATCAACCTGTAAAATTTGGAATTTACAGATGATTTTTGATTTTTTGCCATATTTAAGTATCCTGAATAAATCTGACTTTATATTATCATGTATATGGAGCTTACACCGGTTTTACTTATTTTTCAAGGCAATCCAACAAGATGAGTGCAAATTTATTTCTTGGNNAATAAAGCCCGCTTTTTCTATACGATAGAAATAAATATGCACGGTGGGAGAAAAAAGAGTAAGCCCCATGTTGTCAAGCATTTTCTACAGATTAACTATAACGCACCCAAGAAAAAAATCGTTCCCCTGGCAATTACGTTTTTTATCCGCTGATCAGCGATTCGGCATATTCCCTGCCGGAAAAAATCTTTAAATCACCGGTTTTTTCACCGCAGGCCGTAAACCACACCGGAAGATTAAAAGCCTGGGAAATGGAAAGCAGGGTTCCGCCCCGGGCCAAAGTATCGGTTTTGGTGAGCAGAATACCATGAACCCCCACGCGTTCCCTGAAAATTTTTGCCTGTTCAATATTATTCTGCCCGATAGTGGCGTCAAGCACCAGCAGGTTACGGCGTGTCATACGGTCGGAAAAACGATCGGAAATACGGCAGATTTTTTCCAGCTGCTGCATGAGATGGTCTTTATTCTGCAGTCTGCCGGCAGTGTCAATGATTGTTAAATCAATGTTACGCGCCAGAGCAGACTGCACACTGTCAAAAACTACTGACGCCGGATCTGCGCCTTCCTGCTGTTTTATTACCGGTATATTCAGACGCTCGCCCCATATTGCAAGTTGTTCCGTTGCTGCAGCGCGAAAAGTATCGGCTGCACCGAAAATTACCGAAAGCCCGCGGCTTTGAAAAAAATTTCCGAGCTTGGCTATGCTGCTGGTTTTTCCGGCTCCGTTAACCCCCAGTACAATCCAGACTTCCGGGTGTCCTTTAACCGGTACGGCAAGCTCACCGGGAAACATTCCGGCAATAATATTCTGCAGACCAAGCAGAGCCGCAGGTACATCCCTTAATTTTTGTTCTTTAATGCGGAATTTTAACTGCTCAAGTATTGCAGCTGCAGCCTCCGGCCCGGCATCGGCTGCCAGCAGGTTTTGCCCGGCTTCATCCATAAAACTTTCGAACGATGCCCTGAAAAAAAGTTTTTTCCAGGAAAATCCGGTGGATTTATCTTCAGACGGTCTGTTCCGGTTTTTTGAAAAAAATGGTATGTTCATTTAAAATTCCCTGATGTTTTTACGGTATTTTATCATAATTCCCCGTCCGGGTTTTTTTTCCGTGCTGATAATTATTTCCGAGCGTTTTTTGAATAAAAAATAAAAAATTCCTGAAGTAAAAAAAGCTATTCCTCCGGCTGCAGCCAAACGCGTGGATCCGGTATTATAGCGGCTGTAATTATCATAATATTCGGCATAAACCTGGGAACCGGGCAGGGAATTGTAATACTGAGATACTGCTGCGCTGTATTGATCATAGTATTGAGAAGCCCTGTACTGATAATAGACGGAAATGCCGGAGAGAACCAGCCCGGCATTAAAAAACAGCATGGCATTGGCCCGGTGATTAAATAATAATCTGGCCAAAAGCGAAACCCGGCTGCTTTTCAGACGTACGGCAATGTCGGTACGTTCGTTTTCCCGGACCGGGAAAAGCGTCCAGGCTGTAATGTAATTGGAAGCGGAAATTTTCAGAAAATGCAGCCCGCTTTCCATTTCTCCGCTTACATTGGTTACGGCATGAGCTGTCAAATCGGAATTAATATGTATATCCGCAGGCGTATTAACCGTTTTTATCAGGAATTCGCCCTTGCCGGCGGTTTTTTCCATATGGAAATGATTGGAATAAGACTGGCTGGCAGATAATGTTAAGCGTATTTCTGAGTTTTGCTTTTTCAGTTCTGAGGCCGAACCGGCATCCGGGGATAACTTTTTTTTTAATTCATAATTTTCCAGCCAGAGACGAAGTGAATAATCTCCAGCCGGATAGCAGGGCAGAATAAGCGGAGTGCGGCCTAAAAAAATATTGTTGATATAAACATATACGTCCGGAGGTTCTGAACTGAAAGTCAGGCTGCCGGAAAGCGGAATATGCTGCAGACCGGAAAGAATATGATATTTGACTTCTGATAAATTTTCAAAAATATACAGAGGGGGGCTGGTGAAATTCCAGAGCAGGCGTATACTCTGATCTCTTTGCTCATACAAATAAATGCGCATGGATATATAATTATCCTTTTCCACCCTGTAATCTCCAAACACAATAAAATCGTCCGTAATTTTTCGGCAAATTTCACTGATGGGCATATAGGCTGCCCGGAAAAGTCTGCTGTTTATCAGCAGCTCGCGATTTGAATTCTGGTTGGAAAGCAGAATAAAGCTGCCCTTTTCGGTAGGAACTGCGAAACCCCATGGAGCTTTCATATTTTCCGGCAGTAAAAACAACTGCATATTGCTGCCCCGGTACAGGCTGCTGTCGGTTTCAAAAAAAGGCGATATATATTTATACCTGGATTGAGTAAAAAACAGTTCAATAATCTGCTGATCGCCGTTTTTATTGGTTTGGGAATAACAATAATTACTCTGCCCTGTTTTCTGCAGCCATGCCGCACGGTTGCTTTGATCTGCAGGCAGGTTGGTAAAAAGTTCGCGGCTGAATAAATCTGCATTATGGTAGGTCAGAAGATAATGTTCCGGCTGAACGATAATATTGGTATGATTTTTAATTGCCCGGGCAATATTACCGGGCGCCGCTTCGGATAAATAATCAAAAGCCGTATTAGAGGAAAGATTCTGAAAAGCCGTAAAGGCTATAGTGCGGACATTCCTGTCTTCGGCGTACAGTAATACCTGCTCCGGCTTCAGGGGAGGTTTGCCGGCAAAGGACAGAACCTGCATAATTAAAACTGTCAGGAAAAAAAAACTACGGAACATTTTTAAATATCAATGTCCATATTTACTATATTATTGAACATATTGAAAGTATCCACAGCCCTTTCGGAAAATTGCTTCATTTTCTGGACAATACGCTCGCAGCCTATTTCCTTAAGCAGGTAAATATCTTCAAGAAACTGGCGTTTAAAGATTTTCTCCCAGATTTTCTGCGAAGCTTCATATTTAAAATTACGGGTGTAGTTATCGTCATGATAGCCGTCAAACGTGGATAGCTGTTTTTTACCGATGGTGGCATAAGGAATATCTTCATCAGGCAGAATACCAAGCAGCATTTCGTCGGTCACATCTTTTACATCAATGAATTTTTTATCTAAAAAAACCGGGCCGATACTTCCGGAAAGGTGGGAAATATAAACAATGTCTTTAAGATAAAAAACCTGTTCATACAGATCAAGCGCTTTTTCGTAAAATACGGGTTTACCTATTTGCACGGTAAAACCGTAATGGTCAAGCATTTTTTTGTCTTTTTCGGAAAGTTCCATTTCCCACATTCGCATCATTTTTTCATTTTTAATATTATAGCGCCGGGAAAGAATTACCTGGTTGCGCAGGTATTCCATATCGAGCGCCACCTGCACGCCGTAATCTTCGGTAATATTCAGANNTGGTACCGGCGCCAGGGCGAGTTCATTGCTGACTTTTTCCAGGCGGTAATTTTTTTTATCAAAAATAGAGCGGTTCTGGGCATTAACCAGAATATATTCAAGAGAAAGGTTTTTTACCAGAAGTTTGATATTCTGTTTTTTGGCAATTTCATTGATATTAAGAAGATAAATAAGCGAAGAGTCCATAAACTCCCGGTATGATGCGCGATCGAAGATGGCGGCAAAAAAACGTTCTTTTTCCTGGGGAGCGCTTAATCTGATTTTATTATGAAAATCTATAACTATTTCATTGCTCTTTGCTCCGAAACCGAACAGCGATCCGAAATGATAGGAAATACTTTCTATATTTACTCCGGTCTGAATCAGCATGTAGTAAAACGAAATGTTGCGGCCGAGCTGAATTTCATTCTCGGGATTAAGCAGGGTTAAGTCGTGTACGCAGATATTGATATTTTCGTACTGCTCGAGAAAATGAGCCGCTTTGTCGATTTCTTCCATATGCACATTGCGCGGAAAAAAAATAAAAAAATCACGGCGGTTTTTTTCCAGCATGAACTGAATATCTTTCTGTACAAAACGCCCCTGGGAATTGAATAATTCCGTCTGGAAATACTGTTTAATCAAATGAAATCTCCGGTTTCAATAACTCCGCTGAAAACCGTTTCTGCCGGGCCGGTCATAAAAACGGAACCGCTCCATTCCAGTTCCAAATCGCCGCCGGTTAAATGATTAATAATGCGGCTTGCGGTTTTTTGACGAAGTACTCCGGCTGCGCATACGGCGCAGGCGCCGGTTCCGCAGGCCATGGTTTCTCCGGAGCCGCGCTCCCAGGTCCGCTGCAGCACTTCGTTTTTATTGATAATTTCGACAAACTCGACATTTACCCTTTTGGGGAAAAGGGGATGGTTTTCAATAGCCGGACCGAATTTTTCTACAGGAAATTTTTTAACATCATCGACAAAAATTACGCAATGAGGGTTTCCCATGGAAACAGCGGTAAAATCAAAAGCGCTGCCCAGAACCGAAATACTGCCGAATACCGGATTTTCATTAATGACTACAGGAATATCCGGGCCGTTTAATACCGGATTTCCCATATTGACCCTGACCTGCATAATTTTTTTATTCAGGGGATGAAGTTCAAGCTGCAATATGCCCTTGCCGGTTTCAATCTCGGCTGTTGTTTTTTTTATCAACCCGCTGTCATAAAGATATTTGGCTGCGCAGCGTATTCCGTTTCCGCACATTTCCGCCTCGCTGCCGTCGGCGTTGAACATGCGCATTCGCGCATCAGCAGCAAGGGAAGGCAGTATTAAAATAATGCCGTCGCCGCCTATTCCGCGGTGACGGTCGGAAAGCAGGGGTGCGAGCAGCGCCGGATCTTCAAGAGGCTGCTTAAAGCAGTCAAAATAAATGTAATCATTACCCAGGCCGTGCATTTTAATAAAGTTAATTTTCATTTTAATCCTTAAGCTCTGCCGTAGCCAAGAAGATATTCTGCAGTCTTTTACGGCAAAGTTCAAACTATTCCTTCAGGCGGAAATATTCTACAGCCGCAGCATCCGGTATATTAAGTATTTTAACAATATTATCGATTTCGTCAAGTGCGCGCAGGCTTTGGGGTATGAATTTATTTCTTGAGTAAGTAAAACAAAAACCCCGCTTCTGTGTACTAAATTTTATTATGCCTTACTGTTATTTCGGCAGGTTCAATGGCAGTAAATTATATATACGTATGCCGGGTAAATTTCAAGCGCTAAAAAATGCATCAGATATAAAAATTTTTCCTGGCGCGTATAATTTTCTGGTCGCTGCGTACTTTTCCCATTAATTTCCGTGCATTGTGATAAAATATTTTATCCGTATCATCCCCCCAGGTATAATAACGGCCGCAGATATTGGTAAGAAAATACCATAGCGCTTTTCGTCTTTCCATACCGCTTTGTTCGCTTTCCCGGTTCCCGATGCAGTGATCCGTGGCAAAGAGAAATTTATCAGTAAAAAAACGCGCCCCCTTGTGATAGCCGCAGGTTTTTTTTGCCAGTACTTTCAAAAACCACTCCACTGGCAGGTAGCCTGATATATCATGGAATATATTCGGATAATAATACAGATTATGATCCGTCTGCTCGGTATAAGGAAATCCGGGATGCCCGCCGATGATAATCAGTTTCGGGAACATATCCGCTATGGTTGCCAGGAATGCCGGTTCCATATTGGCAGGGCCGTAGCCTCTGTATTCTGGATTTTTTTTTCTGTCTGGAGAATGGGCAATTATACCGGTATGAAAAAGAACAGGCATTTTCAGCCGATCCGCTTCTGCATAAATCGGGTAGTAAGAAGGATCATTATACGGTTTGGGCGGGAATATAGCTTTTAGCCCGGTGAAACCGGATTTGAAATATTCAACAATCTGATCGCTGTTTTTGGTCCAATTAATTCGGGCAAAGGCAATGATTTTATCCGGCATTTCCTGTGAGGCTTTCAGGATTACTTCTTTTTTTACATGGCGCGGAGTATCCGATTCTTCAATATGCGTATCCATTACCCAGAATTGCTCTACTCCGGAGGAACGCACATACTCCTTTGTTTTTTTGTCCCAGGCATCCATGTGTACATGGGCTTCAATGAATTTTGTTTTTTTCATATTATTTCTCCCTGAAAAATTTATTTATAAGAGAC
>DNNS01000087.1 GCA_003497555.1 Spirochaetia bacterium | reverse complement strand
TGACATCAACTACTTATGTGCAATTATCAGCAGCGAGCCTTTTAAAAATTGCACATAAGTAGTTGATGTCATTCCGGCAGTTGCTACTATAATAATTACTATTGTACCAACCATGGCGACACCGGCCCAGTGCGGAAGCCCGAGCAGGGGCGTAACAAGAGATCCGGCTCCCACCATCTGCGGAATAAGATAAAAAAGCGAAACCAGTAAAGTGCTGATGGCTGCTGCCAGCTGAATACCTTTGGAATTGAATTTATTATCCAGCGCATCGGTAAATGTAAATTTACCAAGACGTTTCATCGGTTCGGCTACCACAAACAGGGCAACCAGCCATCCGGCTAAATAGCCGATGGAGTATAAAAAGCCGTCATATCCGGCCATGGCAATCATTCCGCAAATACCCAGAAAACTGGCGGCGCTCAGATAATCCCCGGCAAAGGCAATGCCGTTTACCGACCAGTGTATAGTACCTCCGGCGGCAAAATAGCTTTTGGAAGATTTGGTTTTTTTGGCAAAATGAAAAGATATGCCAAGAACTGCCGCTACAAAAGTAAGAAAAATTATTACGGCCCAGACCGATGGATGATAATTCATTTTGATTCTCCATTTTCATTTTTGGAATTTTCTTCGAAAAGTTCCTCGGCGTGGGTACTGATACTGTTATAGACAAAAGCCAGGATAATTGCCGATATTATTAATCCTATTCCGTAAACAATTGCGACGTTCAGGCTGCCTACGTCTATTCCCATAAATGAAGGGCTTACAATATTAACAAGAATGAATCCCCCGTAAATAATGGCATAAATAATTATCAGCCATTTACCAAGCAGTTCTTTAAGTGATGATGCATTATCTCTTTTCCATTGTGTTGCCGGATCGTGCATATGCTACCTCTTGCTGTTTTGATTGGCCTGTAGCATATCATACAGATGGAAATCAATCAAGACAAGTGCATTTCTGTGCATTTCTGGGGTGCCGAATTTATTTCTTGGATAAACANNCTTTGGCAAACGGATAAAATCAGGCTTATTGGGAATACCCAGCGAGACTTGTCCGGAGCTTCGACGGGCAAGATCACTGCTTTGTGGTATAAATATAGACACGTACCCAAGAAAAAAATCGCGCCCATATTTCTGGGGTTATTTCTGATTTTTTTTGCTTTTTCCGCATATATACCATATAATAAATTTTTATATCTATAATTTTCATTTTTATCGAAAACCATTATGAATCTTGAAGTAAAATCAATATGCCCGGTATCCAAATTGCCCATTTACAGCTGCGCTGAATGGGAAAACGTTGATTTGGGCAGCGGGTATTATACTACTTATCGCCTCATAGGAAGACATATTCTGCTTACCATTCCCAAAGGCATATGCAGCAGCCGCGAAATGGAGCATCATTTCGCTTTCCGCCGGGAAGTTCTCAGGGCTTGCGGACTGGCCGGTAAAAGTTATGCGGAAATACGCGATTATACGGAATCAAACGCCACTCCGTCCAAAGATGCCAGGATGGCTTTTCTCGAAAAAATGATTGATGCCTCCAGAAACGGGCTGTTATGCTTTTTTGGTTTTAATTCTTCATCATTCATCCGTTTAGTGATAAATCTTGTCAGTAAAACTTACGGCATTGGAATACCCTGCGGTGTTGTAAGCTCTTACAGGCAGGCTGTTATCCGCGCACGCTCCGTACTTGTCAGCAGCGGTATTGATACAGGGCAAAACAACAGTCAAATTTCCTGGACCAATGACGAGGGCACGTTTTCTTATTCCATCAGCTGGCTGAATGAATCGGTATTTTTTTACAAACTTGCCGGTTGTATTACCGCAGAAGCCATGGAAAAACTTATTGTTGATTATAAATCCGAAATAGCCAAACGCGAAACTTCCGTCAGCCATTTCCGGATTGCCGATTTTACAGGGCTTAGTCTGCCGATACCGGTTCTCCGGCATAAATTTACGGCTTTTCTGAAAGAAATTGACAAACTGCATCCCAGTACAGGCTCTTTTGTAATTGTCCATTCCCTGCCCTTCCGCATTGTTTTACGCATGTTTATGCCGCTTCTTACCTTTCATCTTGTTCTGGTTAAAAATATTGATGAAGCTTTATCAATTATTAAAAAATCCGTACAAAAAAAAAACAAACCCCTGGTAAAATTCAGGGATAATCCCGATGCCTATATAAACGAACTACTGACCTGCATCAATTATCTTACCATGGGAAGCGATGCCATAAAACCGGCTGAGGTTCATGAGGATCACCCGTTTTATGAAGTAATTTCTTCCTTAAATATTGTCCGCCATGATATTGAACAGCTTTATAAAACCGATGATTTTACCGGGCTTCCCAATTCTTTAGCGCTTAAAGCGGCGCTTTCCGGCATGAAAAACATTACACTGGTTTTTATTTCCGTATGCGATTTTGACCGTCATTATGAGGCATTCGGAGGTAATCTGGCCAGTGATATTATTTTTACCGTATCGGAACGTCTTAAATATATCTGCGCCGGCTGCGGCGACTTATACAAGCTTAAAATATCCGAGTTTGCTCTAGTAGTAACCGATCAAAATTTTTCACTTGAAAAATT
>DNNS01000107.1:5659-6058 GCA_003497555.1 Spirochaetia bacterium | reverse complement strand
TCTTTTTTTAACGTTTTCGTTCCTGCCTATGTCCATAATTCCGCCATCGCTGCTGACAGAAGTTATCAGAGCCCGGTTCCTGTCTTTAATGCGGTCTGCAGCCAGCGTACCCCTGGCTGCTTTGACCGGAGCAGCGCCGGCCACACCGGTTTTCAGTACACGCCCTTCAAGCCGGGCTGCCAGTTTCCGGCCGAACATTGAGCAGGCTTCAAGCAGGCTTTCTTCATTGGCAGCCGCCTGCTGTTCTCCGAATTCGGCTTCTCCGGTTTCAACATCAACTATGCGCCCGTTGATCACAATGGTTTTACCAAGGGCCATAATAGTACCGACTAAAATTTTTCTGGCAGCCAGCATTCTTCCTATTTCTACTGCGCAGCTTTCGTCTGTGCAGCCCGATTG
>DNNS01000107.1:0-5578 GCA_003497555.1 Spirochaetia bacterium | reverse complement strand
TAAATAATAGAATGAATCAGAAATATTTGCAAAATTTTCATATCATTATTACAATACTTTCAGTAAGGAGAAAAAATGAACAATATTTTTAAAATAAGTTCTTATATTCTGCTTTGCCTGCTGCTGGGTATTGGTATCGGCTATTTTCTATTCGGAAAAATCGGGAAAAGATATGTTTCTGTCTCCTGGCTGCTTAAACCTACCAAAAATATCCTGCATAGCGGTTTTAACAAAGTAACCGGCGTTAACAAAATGCGACAGAAAATACTTGTATGCGGCGGTGCCGGAGCTTTGGCCGGCGCAGTGCTGGCATTAACCCTGCAAATGAACAAACGCAGATAATATATTTTGTTTTTTTCTTCTTCAATAATAAGTAATTTGTCCTTGCTGCTGCAAAAATCTGCAGCCGGTTCTTTTAATTTATATATGGAAATGGCGCCATATCTTACTTTAGGGCTGCTGTTCGTCGGGCTGCTTTCGGTTACAGTCAACAGACAGATACTGATAAAATATACCGGCGTTGAAAATCTGCGTTCTATGTTTATCGCTTCGGGGTTAGGGGTTCCCCTGCCCCTTTGTTCCTGCGGAGTTATGCCCACTGCGGTTTATATGGCACAAAACGGCGCATCCCGCGGAGCCGTAATTTCTTTTTTAATTTCCACTCCTCAAACCGGTATAGACAGTATAATTGCCTCCTGGGGAATGCTTGGTCCGTTTTTTTCGGTTTTCCGGCCCCTGGCGGCTTTTTTTATGGGAATTACCGGCGGAAGTTTTGTTTCATATTTTTCCCGGCAGCAGATTAACGGTAAAATCAGTGCCCGGGAAAATATTGCCGCAGATATTCAGGAAAATTCCGTTATACAAAAAATCCGCAAGGCTTTTAATTATGCTTTTTCGGAATTTCTTGATGATATTGCGGTAAATTTTATTATCGGTATTTTTATTTCGGCAATTATCTATCTGCTGATTCCTGACGATTATTTTGCCGGGCTGGGCATTACCAGCGGACTGCCGGGCATGCTGATTATGATTTTAGTCGGGCTTCCCATGTATGTATGCGCTACCGGTTCCATACCGATTGCCTTGATTCTGATGACCAAGGGTTTTTCACCGGGAGCTGCCTTTGTCTTTTTAACTGTCGGCCCGGTTACCAATGCAGCCAGTATTGCTGTTTTATTCAAAGCCCTGGGTAAAAAAACAACTGTATTATATATTTTAGCGGTGACGGTTTTAGCCGTGTTCTCCGGCCTGTTGTTTGATTTATTATATAATTTTTTCGGGATACCGGCCAAAGACCTGCATATTCATAACAGCGGAAATTCCATTCTGCAGAAACTGGCTGCGTTATTTTTGGGAATCTGTCTGGCTGCATCCCTGCTGCGTAAATTTATCTTTCCGGTTTTTTTTCGAAAAAAATTATCCGGCAGCGGCGAAAAAACTATTACGGTTTTTATAAGCGGCATGACCTGCAATCATTGCCTGCGAAACGTCGAACAGGCCATAAAATCAGTTCCGGGTGTTGAAGACGTAAAGGCGGATTTGTCTTCGGCCAGTGCCTGTATCCGCGGAGAAAATGTTGACCGAAATGCGCTTGCGGAAAAAATCAGGGCAGCCGGCTATAGTTTAGCGGTTAACCGCTGATTTTTCAAAAATTGTCTTAATAGTAGTTACGTTGTATTTTTTTCCTATGGCATAAAGATAATATTTAAGTTCTACATAAAGTTTGTAGGAAAAATTCTGCTGCAGAAAACGCACCTTGTCCAGAAAAGGGTTACGAAGTTCATTGGGTAAATTTGATTTAACCGTATTTATTTCCGCTTCATAAACTGCAAGTTCACGCGTATAATCGCTTTTATGCAGCTCTCCCAGCCGGCCGATTTCCTCGTCGCGGGTACTGGCAGGCGAATTATTGTAAATTANNCCTTGGGATTTTCCCGCTTGTAAATTTCCAGGGCCTGTTTACGGTCTTCGGCTTCAAAAATCGGATAATTGAACATGGACAGCAAAGCTAAAATATCAATGCGCATTTTAATATTTTGCTCCGGATCGGGCACAAAAACCAGAAAGCCCTTTTCCAGGTCACTGAACTGTACCCGGTAATTTTCTCCGCAGTACAGGGCGATAGTATTAATCATTTTTTTATCAATAAATGTTTTATAGTCAATCAGCTTGCGAACGCTTTTTTTTATATCATGCTTTTCTTCAAGTATTTCTTCCATGAGCAGAAATCCGCGTTTTTTCTGACCGTAAACATTGAGTCTTTCAATCTGATCGAACCTTTTGTTGAGCAGGCTCGCCGCTTCTTCATAATCCGGCTGAGGAAAAGCCGCCGGGTCAATGCTGCGCAGGCGGTTTAGAATATTTTTGGGCGTGCAGATGGAAAATTCGCCCAAACCCTTGAATTCGAGAAACGCCAGATAATTTTCGTCAATATCATCGCGGAAATCAATTTCATTAACCAGAATATTAAAGGCATTGGACATGGCCGGATCTGACATATCAAGTTTTAAAAACTTGATTTCAGGATCGGAAAAAATGCCATGCAGATGATCAGCTGTGAGTTTCATAATCCAGACCGAATACAAACCGGCTGTGCCCCTGCAGATCGGGTAAAAGCCTGATGTTCCGGAATTCTCCTTCAAATATTTTTCTGACCCTATCTCCCTGCCGAAAACCGGTTTCCAGAAAGATACTTCCCCCCGCTTCCAAGATCATCGGCAAAAGCTTCCTTATTTTGTAATAAAAAACCAGACCGCTTTTTCCGGCCTGCAGGGCCTCCGGCGGCTCGTATTTTCTGATCTCATCCGGCAGGTCGCGGTATTCTCCGCTTGTGACATAGGGAGGATTGGAAACAATATAGCGGAATTTTTGTTTTAAAACCGGCCGCCGTAAAATATCCGCCATTTGCCAGTATATACCACTACTGCCGAGAATATGCCTTTCGTTGCCTGCCGCACAGGAAAGCGCGGCTGCCGATTTATCAATACCCCAGATTTCCGCTTCCGGATATTTTTTTTTAAGTGTTATTGCAATTACTCCGCTGCCGCAGCCTATATCCAGAATCCGCGAAGCTGTTTTGATATACCCGTCCTTGATAATATACTCGAGCAATTCGCCTGTTTCCGGCCGGGGAACGAGTACTCCCCGTTTAATAAAAAAAATATCTTCAAAAAAATGTTTTTTCCCGGTTATATAAGCCAGGGGGTTTCCCTGCCGGCGCCTATTAATCATTGTGAAAATACGCAGCCTGAATTTGAACTTCAGCGCATTGCTTTCGGGCATGAAAATATCGTGCGCTTTGACAGAACAGACAGTTTCAAATATTTCCAAAAGTTCGTGATCCGGCAGCATTCCCCGGCAGAAAGAGAAAAAATCAGGCAGTTTTTTGGGCCGGAACAGCTCTAAGCAGCATTTCAGATTCATTTGCCTGCAGGGCTGCGATCAGCTCCTGCATGCCCCCTTCTATAAAGTTTTCAAGATTATGCATGGTAAGATTTATACGGTGATCGGTAATACGCGACTGGGGAAAATTATAGGTGCGGATTTTTTCGGACCTTTCGCCGGAACCGATTTGTTTACGGCGTACGCTGTCTTCTTTTTCTTTGCGCTCCCGTTCGTAAAGATCAAACAGACGGGCGCGCAGAATTTTCATGCCCTTGGCCTTGTTTTTATGCTGGGAACGATCATCCTGACATGACACGGTTATACCGGTGGGGATATGAATAATGCGTACTGCCGACTCGGTTTTATTAACATGCTGGCCGCCTGCTCCTCCGGCCCGGCAGACTTCAATTCTGAGTTCATCCGGATCAATTTCAAATTCGGCTTCTTCAACTTCAGGCATAACTGCAACTGTGGCTGTGGAAGTATGTATTCTGCCGCTGCTTTCCGTACGGGGTATGCGCTGTACCCGGTGCGTTCCCATTTCAAATTTCATTTTATCCCAGGCGCTGTTTCCCGAAACGCTGAAAATAATTTCCTTGAAGCCGCTTAATCCGGTTTCGCTGAAGGATAAAACTTCATTTTTGAGTTTCTCGGCATCGCAGAAACGCTGATACATTCGAAACAGATCTGCTGCGAACAGGGATGCTTCATCACCGCCTGTACCGGCCCTGATTTCAACAATAATATTTTTACCGCTGTTGGGGTCGCGGGGCAGAAGCAGCATTCTGATTTGGCCGGAAAGATCTCTGATTTTTTTTTCATATACTGCGATTTCCGCTGCCGCCATGTTTTTAATTTCCGGATCGCTGTCGGCCAGCAGCAGTCTGGTCTCGGCAAGCTGTTTTTCAAGAGATTTGATGGTGTCGAATTTTTCTGTAATCTGCTCTTTTTCGCTGAGTTCCCTGAGCAGGCTGCGGTAGCGGGTAATATTTTTTAATGTTTCCGGATCGGCGATAATATTTTTCAGCTCCTGATACCGTACAGCAATTTCTTCAAGTTTGCCGATCATGAATTATTGCAGCGAGCGGTCAAGCAGATGCCGTTTGGTGGTTACGAACCTTTTAAACTCTGAGAGATTGGCTACTTTGATTTGCCTGGGCTGAATCTGGATCTTGCTGTTTTTTTCCAGCGAGGCCAGTACCCGTCGGCATTCTTCGGTTTTCATACCGCTCCAATTGGCAATATCAACCGGATCGGTTTCAAAAATCATTTCGCGGGCTGTGTCGGTATGGATATTTTTTTTCTCGGCTAACATGAGAAAAACATCCATTACCCTGGTTTCATTATCGGGCAGATTAAGTATCAGCAGTTTGCGTTTTTGATCATAGATGCGGTTGGCAAAAATTTTAAGCAGTCTTATAGCAAGAGCCGGCTGGGCATTGACCAGCGCTTCAAAACTCTGCTTGTTGAATTTCAGCAGACGCACTTCGGTCTCGGCAATTACCGTAGCTGACCGCGGAGCTGCTTCAAGAATCGCCATTTCTCCGAAAATATCGCCGCTGGTAAGAATATCCAGGGTTTTTTCCGTGTCTTTAACTATTTTGGATACACGAACCGAGCCTTCCTGTATGAAAAACAGGGAATCCCCGGGTTCATATTCGCAAAAAATAATTTCTCCGGGTTTTTTGGTAACACCGAATTTATCAAACATCTGGGGGGGCAGCATTTCAGACCAGCTCCTTCATTTTTTGGGCCGCGCTTTTGCCTTCTTCGGAATCAGGCGATTTATCAATGATTTTTTTATAAACAGCCCGGCAGGCATCGGTTTGTTTTTTGGCTGCGTAAGAATCTCCGATTAACAGAAGCATTTTATCTGTAAAAGAAGACGTTTTATTTTTGGCTAAAAAATCTTTGGCCTGGGTTATGGCTTCATCGAATTTTTCAGCTGAAAAATGGCCGTAAGCCTGAATGAGCAGTAATTTTTCGGAAATTTCATGGGAAGGTTTACCGGCCAGCGCATTTTTGCATTTCTCGGAAACTGAAGCGTCGCGGCTGTTTAAGGCATCAAGCAGACTTTTTACCAGTTTTCCTTCGTCGGTTGCGCAATCGACCGTAAGCGCAAGCAGGGGAGCAGGGCTGTTTTCATCTGCAGCCGTGGTTTCAACAGGCGGTTTTCCGCCCAGGGAGATGATTT
>DNNS01000355.1 GCA_003497555.1 Spirochaetia bacterium | reverse complement strand
CGCAGAGGCCGCTGAGCTCGCGGAGAGCTTAATCAATCTTGAGGCTGGACTCTGCGATAACCATATTTTCATAGTTTCGGGTGTTCAAGTTGAACATGACGGCTCCCTCGAAAGACCTTATCACGGATTTCTGTAAAAAAACTTTTTAAGTATTTAATTTAAACAAATTTTCGCTTTTCAAAAAATAAAAGCCTTGACTTTGTCAGCTTTTTCGATTATAATATATACATCAATATTTTATTATATCCAACATTGTTGGATATAATAATTTATACGCTTCAATCAAAATATTGAAGGCTTAATCAACCGGATTAATACCGGATTTTAATGGAGGTCATCTTATGAAAGTAAAAATCGGAATTCTCGGCGTCGGCGCTTTCGGCAGCGCTTTTGTACCTGTTTTTCAGAAACATCCGGATGTCAGTGAGGTAATCTTGGCGGATATCAATGCTCAGCGTTTGGCAGACAGGGCCAAAGAATTTGGTATTGCCAAAACATTTTCATCTCTGGAGGATTTATGCAGAAGCGATTGTGACTGCATTGCCATTTTTACCCAGCGGTGGATGCATGCCAACCAGGCAGTATATGCCATGAAAGCCGGAAAACACGTTTACAGCGCTGTCCCCGCAGCAGTCACTCTGGATGAGATCGATCTGCTTGTACGCACAGTTAAAAAAACAGGAATGTTTTACATGCTCGGGGAAACAAGTTATTACCGGCCGCAGACTGTGTATTGCCGTAAAAAATATGCAGAAGGGGCTTTTGGCGATTTTGTATACGGAGAAGGCCAGTATTACCATGATATGTCTCATTTTTATACTGCGTATCTAAGAAACGGCGGGACCGAATGGAAGAAACAGGCAAGTTTTCCGCCCATGCTTTATGCGACTCATTCAACTGCCTTTATACTAGGCGTCACATTCCGCAGAATGACAGAAGTCAGTTGCCTGGGATATACGGACAAACATGAGGATGGGGTTTTCAACAAAAAACTGAGTTTGTGGCGTAATGTTTTTAGTAATGAAACTGCACTTTTTCGTACTTCAGACGGAGGTATGGCTCGTGTCAATGAATTCCGGCGAGCAGGTGCCGGCCTTGATCATCGGATAACAGTCTCCCCCTTAAGCGGCAAAGAGATCACCGGGGACGGACGAATGAATATCATAGGTACTCTGGCCTCGTATCATGAGCAGGAAGGGTCCAGCATGTTCACCCGGCTGGATATTTCTGAAAATTACAAAATCAACGGAGAGATACAGTATGATAAGGGGCACGAACTGGTCGGTATTCCAACAGAAGATGTCAGTTATATCCGTGATTTCTCGGGCGTGGTGCTGNNGTAATTATATCGGTAAAGTTTTCAGAGGGATTTCCCCGATGCAGCCTTACCATAATTTGCCTATAGAATTTGCTGATGTAAAGAACGGACACGCGGGTACACATGCCTTTTTAGTCAATGATTTTTTACGTTCCGTAACCGGCGCCAAACTGCCTCCGACAAATGTCTGGCTGGCTGCCCGTTTCAATGCGCCCGGACTGGTTGCGCATGAATCTGCCCAAAAAGGCGGAGTGTTAATGAAAATACCTGATTTTGGAATGCCGCCCGTGGGGAGCAGCTTTTTGGAACCTGAAGCTGCCTTGCTTCCGTGAGAATTTAATTACAAAAAAACCAATGAAAAAACCCGAGTCAAAAAAAAAAATTCTGGTTCAGTCACTGGAACGAGCACTGGATATCCTGGAGATAGTCCAGTGCAGTGCCGAGCCTGTAAAAGCAGCGGATATTGCGCGTAAAGCAGGCCTGGGAAATAATACGGCTCACAATTTAATCCGCACCATGTTTCGAAGAGGTTATCTGTCACAGGACAGCAGCAGCCGCTACTTCATCGGAGCTAAGTGCTACCTGCTCGGTTCCGCCCGTAATAAATGGCGAATATTTATTGAAACAATACAGCCTGTCCTGCAAAAGATAGCTGAAGACACCGGGGATAGCTGCGTTGTGGGCATTGAATCCGGCGGGAAACTGCTGCTCCCTGCATATATTGAAGGCAGCGGCGCGATTATAATCCAGGAAAAGCAGGAATGGAACGACAAATTTCACTGCACAGCAGCGGGTAAGGTGATATTAGCGCAAAAAGGTCTCGATTGGTTTAAAAAAATAATTAATTCCGGAACATTACCGGTTTTTTCTCCAAAAACCATTGCGGATTGGATCCAACTCGAAAAAGAAATCATGCTCATTGCAAAACAGGGTTATTCCGTCAGTATCGATGAGACCCGTGAAGGCATTTCGGCAATAGCCGTACCGATTTTTGATTCAACAGGACATTTTCAGGGAGCTATTGCCCAGGCATTTCCCACTTATTTTATTGAAACAAAAAAAATTATCATTCGGCAGCGTAAAGACCTGCTTCTTGCCGCAGCCGGGCAAATCAGAACATCCCTGGTGCTTAGTTGTTGAAAAATGATGATAAAGTTAAAAATTCACTCAAGCAGACTGATTATATAAATCGTAAAAAAAGGCAATTATTCAGGCGTATAGGGCATTGCTTAACTTATTAATCAGTATTAAAATTAAACCGTATCAAATTACAAAACCAAGGAACAATTATGAAATATAAAAACGTATACAATTTTATAATAACAGCGTCTGTAATAGTTTGTTTTTATATCCAAAACATTATTTCCGCCGAGTATTATATTGACTTTGAAAATGGCAATGATAATAATATCGGCAGTAAAGAACAACCCTGGAAGCATCATCCCTGGGATAATAATTCACAGGGAAAATCCCAATCAGCAANNTATTAATAATTATATTTTTAAAAAGGGTGCAATTTACCGCGGCTGTCTTTCAGCTAAGGAATCAGGAATTGCAGAAACACCGATAACCCTGACTGCTTCAGCGCAATGGGGAAACGGCGAAGCCATGATATTTGGTTCCGATAGGATTTCCTGTAAATGGTACACTTGTACGGACGACGATGAGCAGATTCCAAAAGAATCCAGGAAAAAAACATGGTACTGCGACCCCAATATTGATTATCAGCCTATGATGGCCTATGAACTCTGTAATGGCGAAATAACCAGATTGAATATAGCGCGTTCGCCCAACTGGAAGATTGTTAATCCGGATGATCCGCGTCAAGAGTGGCGGGAATTTACAAAATCCGTTTATGAATACGATATAACACTGGATGATGCTGCCGGGTTTTCAGTTGGAGATCAGGTTTCCGGTACCGGTGTATGGATTGATAAAGAGGAAGACAGGTTAAATTTCGCAGAAGGGTACAACACTATACAGGAAATTAACGGCAACAAAATAAAAGTACTGATCGCAGTGGTTAAAAAAGGCGAATTCCAAAAAGGAGCTAAAATCAGCAGCAAAAAAACACAGCATACTATTCTGGAAATTAAAGCTTCCAGTCTGGTAATGCTGGAAGATAAAAAAAATCTTGTAAATACCGATCCTGAATATTTAAAGGGCGGTTTGCTCTGGTATGAAGGCAGTCCTATGCCCTTTCCCAGAGTAACTATTATTGAACAATATATGCCGGAAAAAAATTGCCTGATATCAAAAATAAACGGCTCGGAAGACAGACAGTATTGCCGCTATTTTATTGAAGGATTGCCTCAGCTTCTGGATGAGGAAAACGAATGGTGTTATACAGAGAGCGGCAGGCACAAAGGCAGACTGTATCTCAGACTGAAAGATAACCGCGATCCCAATGCTTCGGATATTGAGATAGCCAGACATAAGATTTTTTTGGATATTTTCGGGCAGAAGCACATTGTGGTCAATGGACTCAGTATGAAATTTTTCAACAGAGAAAATTTTAAAGACATTAAAAAAAAGATCGCGCCGTTTTATTTTAGTCCTGTTATTCGCATCACAGCCGGGGCAAAAAACATTTCTATCGTAAACTGCCGAATTGAACATTGCAGCCAGGGTATAGGCATCTTTCCGGCTAAAAATTTTGAATTACTGGAAAATTTTTTTATAATTTCCAATACCTTTTTAAATATAGACAATATGGCTGTGTATGGCGAAACAGGAGAAATTTTATGCTGGGGACAGGAGAACGGAAAAATCGAGATTAACAATGACATTAATAATATAGAAAAAGAAACCCGGCAAGCGCGGTTGAAGCATTTGCAGATCAATAATAATTTTATTTCCAATACCGGTTTCAGACAGGATATGTGGAACTGCGAAGGAGCTATAAGCCTGCGGAGCGCAGAAATGTACAGTATAACGTCCAATATCGTACTATACAGCTACGCGCAGGGTATTATGGTTAAAAACGGTTCGTATTACAATGAGCAATATCATCATTTTAAAAAGGATTATCCTCTGAACAGGAATTTTATCAATAATAATATAGTTATCGATTCCTTACTTGCGGTACAGGATTACGGCGGTATTGAATCATGGTATGCCGGACCGGTTTATATTTATAACAACATATCAGGTAATCCTGTTGGAATGAAATATGCAGACAAGAAACAGCATCCCGAGGCTACCAATAATCACCGTACCGGTTGTTTCGGCGGCGGAATCTACCTTGATCAGGGATTTAAACATTATATTTTCAATAATATTCTCTGGGGAAAAAATAACAATGATAATGATTTTATCTACAATTCAGCAGGTTTTATAGAAGCAGAGGGATTCATGAATGTAGTGTTTAACAATACCATATATAACTTTGCTCTTGGTATGCGTAAAGGCATGAATATGAATAACCGCAGCTATTACCTGAATAACCTTTTTATCAACATGGGGCAGCGGTATATCTACCAGCAGACCAGAAATACGGAAATGGAAAATCTTGCTTTCGCCGGAAATATATTTAACGGACAGATCAGAAAAGATATATTCTGTGAAGCAGAAAATAAACCATCTTCAACGCTGCAGGAATTCGTCGACTTTTTAACGGAAAAATCGGCGTTAGCCGGCGAAGCAGGCGAAATAACAGAGACAACACAGGTAACAGCTGCCTCCAAACATGATTTTCATTTGAAAAAAGATTCGGTATGTATTGATAAAGCTAAAAAAGTTTTTGTACCCTGGGGGTTATATCGGGTTGAAGCAGAATGGGGGTTTTACAGACAACCTAAAGATGTTTCGATTATCATAGATGAACATTTATTCTGGAATAAAGACTGGACAACACGTGAAGATGTGCGTAAAAAAGAAACCACACCGCGCCGGGATCTCAAAGCTTTTAATATAAACGAAAATTCTTTTAAACCGGGGCTTCTTGAATCATGGACCAGCGGTTCGCTTGAACTTAACGGCATAGATCAATATTGCAGTCTGGAAAGAAAAGAGAATCAGGCGCTTGATATAGGGCTTGGTAATTTTTTAATAGAAATAACTATAAAGCTGCCTGCAAATGCTCCCGGGAAAAAAACCATCATCGAAAAAACGGATGGTAAAAACGGCTACGGGCTTTACATTGAACACGGGAAAATAATTATGCTTGTTATTCAAGATAAAGAAATAATTACCCGGGAAAGCATTCAGCCATTAACTGATTCTGCCTGGCAGCATATCATAGCTGAAATTGACCGTAGTACAAGCGACGGCATTAATATTTATCTTAACGGCGTACCGGTCAACGGGAAAATATCCGGAAAACTCCTGGCAGATAATGATATCAGCTGTGATTCTGATTTATTAATCGGAAAAGACAGGGGGAATAAATATCTTGCCTGTCAAATTGATTTTCTCCGTATAGCCAAAGGTTCATTAAAAGACGCGGAAACAACTATCAATGAATTGTACAACTGGGAATTTAACGGCCCCTTTTTAAAAGATTTTTACGGTAATATGCCGGCCGGCCGGGGTAGAGATGCAGGAGCCATAGAATATTTATTCCATTAATAAAAAAAATACAGTCATCCCACAGAAAATCGGTAAAATGGAATTTGATTTGATAAAGATAATTTTATTTATCGTCCGGGAAACAAGGTTCAGTACGGGAGTGAAGAAATTATCGAGTCCACAAACAAACACAGGATTTTCAATATTGACGAAGCTAAGGGTGCAAATTTATTTCTT
>DNNS01000693.1 GCA_003497555.1 Spirochaetia bacterium | reverse complement strand
TAATCCTATTTTTACATGTTTTTTGAATTTCTATATTTGATGTTGATAAATAAACACCGAATATATTATTATCATTAGGGTCTTTTTCTAAAATAGCATTCGGATATATGGGTAATAAATCATTAATTATTTTTATTAATGCGAAATAAACTGTAAAACAATTATCAAAACCTTTACTTTTTAGTTTATTATTTTCAGTATATTGAGAGGTTTTATTTTTAATTTTACAGATGTTGTCTAAAATAAAAAAATAATCAGGTATAAATTGCTTTTCATATTTTTTCATGATTTTTTTAAAAAAGTTTAATGAAACATATTTTTTTTATTTGTCATCTAATTCACCTCGCTCCCCCATTTCCTGCACGTTACGAAGAAAAGCATAAACATTGTCAGCTACGGTAAATCCGAAAGCAATGTTTTCCTCCGCTATGTCAAGCAATGTGTCGGCATCATACCCTTCTTCTTCAATCATTTTTTTGTACTTGGCAAAGAATTTTGTTTTTGAAATAGTCATACATAATTTTGACTGCTCTTCAAACAAATCCTCTACTGCCTTTTTGTAAACTTCTTTTTTTAACATTTTTTTCTCCTTACAAAACTATTATAATGCATTTATCGGGATTTGTCAAGTATTATACTATATCAAATAATAATTAATTTATTATTATACTTGCAAAATTAAAGATTATACAGTATAATATAGAATATATGGAAAATTCAATAAACAATATTTCTGAATACATACCGCAATGGCTTAATAATTTAAAAAGTGAAACAACACGGAGGAATTATTTATATTATTTTAACCAGTTTATTCAAAAAAAAAACTTTGATTCGTTTTCTGAAATAGATATTGAAAAATATTTTTTAAATCATTCCTACTCTAATTTTTCAATGATAAATCAAAAAAAGGCTGTAAATTCATTTTTCAATTTTATGGAAAAGAAAAATAATTATTGTAATCCTGTTAAAAAAATAAATTTTCCCAGTAATAATGATAACACTATAAATATTTTAAAAATTCGTAAAAGAGCATTGAATAATGAAATATGCAATTATATTATTTATAAGTTAAAAAATAATTTTAAAAATTCTGAAAACCTTTCTCCTGAATTATTAGTATTTATTTCATTGCTTAATACCGGAATGCGCGTAAGTGAATTATTATCCCTTGAATTATATTCGTCTCTTAAAGACACCGGAGAAGAAAAATATTATAATTATCTGCGTTTAGAAGGAAACAGATTTTTTGCATTTTTAAAAGGGAAAGGCGGAAAATTCAGATATTTTTATATTAACAACAATGTAACAAATTTTCTTTTAAAATTTCCAATGAAAGAAGGAGAAGCAATATTTAAAAACCGAAAAGGCAAACGGCTAACCCGCTACGGAGTCTATTATTATTTTGAAAAAATAAAAGAAAAATATTTATCAAATGAAGATATTTATAAGTTTAGCCCGCATTCATTACGGCATACGTATTGTACTGAAATGTCTAAACGGAATGAAAGCCCGATAAACGTTGCAAAAACAGTCGGAAACAGCGTTGATATGATTGAAAAAGTTTACTATCAAAACATAAAGGACATTAACAAGGATTATTATATTTTATAATACTACACAAACGCTATAGGATTGTGCAGTAAAGGAGTAAAAAAATGAAAAAAAATTATCAATAGATTATTAATTATATAATTCCATACAATCATTATAAAATTCAAAAATAAAGGAGAAAAAAATGATTATTGATTTATCAAAAATTGACAGCAACAAAATCTACGGAATTAAAGAAATCGAAAAAATACTTGGCATTAAACAAAGGACTTTGAAATTATATATTAATGAGCATGGTCTTTTAGCTACAAAGCTGCAAAATAATTGGCACGTAGCTGGTGAAAACCTAATGAAATTTTTACGTGGTGAGGGTGGAGTAAATCCTGAAAAGGTTTTTCCAAAGGAAGATTTTGAGATTATTCATACTGGTAAAGCTGGCAGGCCAAGAATTATTAAGCCGGTTATTGCAAGACGTGCGCGGGTAAATACTTTGGAAGCGCGTAGAGGGAAAATGGTTTCATTTGAAAATGATAATACAGAGCAATTAAAAAGCAAAAAAACGGAAACTGATTCAAAAAAAAAAGGTCATTAACTTTACTTTGGTTAAATTATTTTTAAGGAGTGAATTTATATGATGCAATGTTTTGCGCGTAGAGGTATTATTATCAATATTTTTGATATTGAAATAAAATGCTGGAAATATCATCTTTTAAATGAAAACATTATTATAGATTCTGATTTGTGCTTAAATAATAATATGGTTTTAAAAAATGAATTACTTTTGCTTAATGATATCTATAGTAATTTTATAGATAAATTGACAGAGGCGTTTTATGGAACAAATTAAAGTAGCTCTTTACACAAGGGTTTCTACAAAAGGTCAAGAAGATAAAGATTTATCAATCCCAGACCAACTTAGACAATTAAATGAATATTGTCAAAAACATAATTATATTATTTACAAGGAATATAACGAAGGTGGAGACAGTGGAACTGATGATAAACGTCCGATATTTCAGGAAATGATTAGAGACGCTCGTATAAAACACCCTCCTTTTAATATCATTCTTGTATTAACTTTTTCAAGATTTTTTCGGGATGCGTTTAAATCTCGATATTATAAAACGACACTCAAAAAATATAATGTAAGAGTTGTTTCAATTACCCAAGAATTTAATGAAGAAGATACACATGCAGAGTTTATGGAAGGGATTCTTGAATTGGTAGACCAACAATCTAGCAGAGATAATGCTTTTCATACCTTGCGAGGGATGAATCAAAATGCACGAGACGGATATTATAACGGAGGCGTTACTCTTTATGGGTATACAAAGAGAAATATTGAAATCAGCAAAGATAATTTCAGAAATAAACTTGTTATAGTTGAATCAGAGGCAGAAATTGTTAAAAGAATATTTTCTGAATATTTAAAAGGCAAAGGAGTAAAAACAATTTCCATTGAATTAAATAATAAAAATATTACCAAGCGGGGATTAGCATGGTCAAAAGATAAAATATTATCAATGATTTCAAATACTGCATATACTGGTGAGGCTTATTTTAACAAACGACAAGTTAAGGAAAATAAATTTAAAGATAAATCTAAGTGGATAAAAATTGAATGCCCTGTTATTATTGATAAAGAAATATTTATACAGGCACAAAAGGCAAGAAAAGAAAGAAGTCCTGCCGTAGTACATCCAAGCATTGCCAGCAGTCCGATTTTATTTTCCCGAATAGGTAAATGCGGAAAATGCCATGATAGTTTACAGCTTGAAACAGGAAAAAATAATCAATATCGGTATTATAATTGCAGGACATATTTAAGACAAGGGAAAAGAAATTGCGTTGGAAATAGAATTGAAATGAAAATACTTGATTTTGAGGTCATGGAATATTTATTTCATACGATGTTTTCTAAAGAAAGAATAAAAGCATTAATTTCTCAATTAAATATACAATTTTATCAAAATAGAAAACACATAATTCAGATAAGTAGAAAATTGGCTCAAGAAAAAAATAAACTAGATAAAAGAATTACTAATATTTATAAGGCTATAGAAAACGGCATTGTTAAAAATGCGGATTTAAGCGAAAGATTAACACAACTTACACAGGAAAAAAATCTAATTAATGAGCAGATTGATAAAGCAAAAGCTGGTACTATTCCGCCAGCTTTATTATATCGAGATTCAAATATTGAAAAATTCCGCGATATGGTTAAATCGGCATTTTTTAGTAACGATAATATGCTGGCAAAATCATATGTTAAATTACTTTTAAAAGAATTGACCATTAACGAAAATATTGTAAACATCAAAGCCAATAGTTTTGGTTTATTGTCTCTAATTGCAGGGGAAAAGCCAACCGCAAATGAAGTACTTGCAGTTGGCGAGGCAAGGCTCCCCGAGTAGGACTCGAACCTACGACCCAATGGTTAACAGCCATTTGCTCTACCAGCTGAGCTATCGGGGAAGATGCTTGAGATTATATTATATTTAGAAGACATTGTCAATATTTGACAATTACGCTTCTTTATAATAAAATCAATAGAAATACATAAACAGGAGAAAGAGATGGAACCTCTAATAATTTCTGCTCTTTCTCTGTTGTCAGCATTATGTGGATATTTCGCACGTTTATTTTACAGTAAAATTCGTTTAACAAAAGAAGAAAACAGATTAACTCTTATAAAGGAGCAGACAGCCCGAGACGCAGAAAAGCAAAAAAATACCATATTACTTGAAGCCAAAGAATCAATTAACCGGGAACGCACGGAATTTAACCGGGAATTAAAAGAAAAAAAAACAGAACTGGCTCAAAGTGAAAAACGTCTGCATGACAAAGAAGAAAATCTTGATCAAAAATATAACGAATGTATAAAACGCGAAAATACCATAGCGAACAGAGAAAAGCTTGTAAGTAAACAGGAAGAAGAACTAAAACAGCGGAACAATAATCTTGTAAAAGAACTTGAGCGGCTTTCCGGTCTGTCAGTAAAAGAGGCACGGGAAATGCTGATATCTTCACTTGAAGAAGAAGCCAAAACCCACGCTTCAAAACGCATCAATAAAATAGAAGAAGAGACCAGGCAAATCGCCGACAAGCGAGCCAAATATATAATCGCCTCGTCAATCCAGAGACTCGCTTCAGAAGTTACGCAGGAAAACACCATAACAACAGTAACGCTGCCCAGCGATGAAATGAAGGGAAGGATTATCGGGCGCGAAGGCAGGAATATCCGCACACTTGAGTCCCTGACCGGAGTCGACATTATAATAGACGATACTCCCGAGGCGGTTATCATTTCCTGCTTTGATCCGGTAAGACGGGAGATCGCCTCGCAAACCCTGAAAAAACTAATTCTTGACGGAAGAATACACCCTACACGCATTGAAGAACTGGTTTTAAAAGTAAAAAATGAAATCGATGAACTTATCAAGGAAGAAGGCGAAAAAGTACGGATGGATCTCAACATCCCGATTGTCAAACCTGAAATCACCTATCATATAGGCCGTCTTAAATACCGCACCAGTTACGGACAAAATGTTCTTGCCCATGTTAAAGAAGTAGCCAACCTTTCCGGTATGATTGCCGGGGAGCTCGGTTTTAACGTTGATTTGGCAGTACGCGTCGGATTTCTGCATGATATCGGCAAGGCAATTTCCGCTGAAGGCCAGGGAGGCCATGCTCAGGTAGGGGCAGATTTTTTAAAACGCGCCGGCGAGGATCAGCGCATTGTCGAAATTGTACGCGATCATCATTCCGATAATGAAATTACGCATGTCGAAACCCTGATTGTACAGGCTGCAGATGCCATTTCCGCTTCCCGTATGGGCGCCCGCCGGGAATCTTTCGACAGTTATACCAAACGACTTACTGATCTTGAAATTATTGCCAAAAGCTATAATGGCGTTGATAAGGCCTACGCTATACAGGCTGGAAGGGAAATTAGAATTTTTGTAAACAATGATACTGTTAATGACGACAATGCCAAACAATTAGCCAGGGATATTGCCAAGCAGATAGAAGAAAAAGTCCTGTATCCCGGCCAGATAAAAGTAGCTGTTATCAGGGAAACCCGCGCGGTTGAATATNNCCATGAACAGCACAGATGAAACGCTGAATTTTTTAGCGGTAGGCGATATTGTCGGAAATGAAGCCTGCCGCTATTTTATTTCTGTATTGCCTGAATTCCAGAAAAAAGAGAAGATTTTTTTTACCATTGTAAACGGGGAAAATTCCTTCAAGGGTTACGGTATTTCCCTCAAACAGGCCGAGCAGCTTCTGGACAGCGGGGTAGATGTTCTTACCGGCGGAAATCACATGTATGATTCCAGGGATATTATACCGCTTTTTAATTCCGAACAGCGCATGATCAGGCCGGCAAATTATGTGGATGAAATTCCCGGGCAGGGGTATGTTATTGCCGAAAAAAGAGGAATACCGGTGCTGGTGATCAATGCCATTGGGCGCATTTTTATGGAGCCCACCAATAATCCTTTCAATACCGTTTCCGATATTCTGCAGAAATGCCGTAAAGAGGTTTTAATCCGTATCATTGATTTTCATGCTGAAGCAACAGCAGAAAAACAGGCTTTCGCCTGGTATCTTGACGGCCGGGCCAGCCTCATTTTCGGAACCCATACTCATGTTCAGACTGCAGATGAACGGATTCTACCCGCCGGTCCCGGCTTTATTACCGATTTGGGAATGACCGGCGTGATAAATTCCGTAATCGGGATGGATGTCCATAATGCGGTAAAAAAATTTCTTACCACTTTTCCCAAACGCGTTAAAATCGCCGAAGGTGAAATACGGGCACAGGGGATTATTGCCGCCATCTCTCCCCAAACCGGCGCCTGCCGTTCCATCCGGCGTGTTTTCTTCTGATTAATGAAGCAGCCGGCAAATCTATCTTCCGCCGAAAGGGCCAGACTGATTGCCAGGGGAAACCAGTGCTTCAATGAAAAAAAATACGATCTGGCCGGAAAAATTTTTAAAACCGCATCATATCAGGACGGGTTAATCCGCATGGGGGACCTGTACCGCGGAGAAAAAAATTTTTTTCGGGCCATTGAATTTTACAGACAGGCAAGGTTTTTACGCGGCGAGTATCTTTCCTATATCAGCATGGGTCTGGTGTCAAACAAACTTGATTTTAACGATTTAATTCAGCGCCGCCAGATGGATGAAGTCATTAATAAAAAACTGGCTCGTGCTGTTCAGATCATGATGGCCAGAGGCTGAAAATGAAGCAGGCCCTGGTTTTTATCTGCTCGGCCTGCGGGGCTGATCATGCCAAATGGGCCGGACGCTGCCGGGTTTGCGGCTCCTGGAACACGCTTGAAGAAACTAAAATTGTAAAAACCCGCACAGCCGTACGTAAAACGGCAAATCCGCAGACGCTGGTTTCTGTAAACAGTTCCAGTCATCCGCGGCTTGTTACCGGGCTTGATGAAGTTGATCTTCTTTTCGGAGGCGGGCTTGTTCAGGGAAGCGTATATCTGCTTACAGGAGAACCGGGTACCGGCAAGTCAACCATGCTGCTGGAACTTTCAAGAAACCTCCCGGGAAAAATCCTTTACATAGCCGGGGAAGAAACCGAATTCCAGATCAAAGAACGCTTCGACCGCCTGGGAATAAAAAATGATCGTCTTTTTATTACCCGGGAAACCTGTGCCGAATCGCTTATAGAACTTGTAAACCGTGAAAATTTTAATATTCTTTTTATCGATTCCATACAAATGCTTTCTTCTTCAGCTTTTGAAAATACTCCCGGGTCGGTTGTGCAGGTGCGTACCTGCGCCTGCCTGCTGATTAATGTGTGCAAGGAAAAAAATATTACCTGTATTTTTACCGGACACATAACCAAAGACGGGACTACAGCCGGACCTAAAATAATCGAGCATGCAGTAGACGGCACTGTTTATATGTACCCGGAAGCCATTGATTCC
>DNNS01000029.1 GCA_003497555.1 Spirochaetia bacterium | reverse complement strand
CTTCTGACGGAGCAACCGGCAGAAATATTTCCCTGCGTAGCGCAAAAGCAGCGGCGGTATTTACCGGTACTGATTCGCCGGCTATCAGTCTTAACCGGGTTGGCAGCGGTAAAGTATATTATCTGGCAGCAGAATTTTCTCCGGATGCGCTGCGCAGTGTATTCGGCTCTATTCTTGGGGAAAATGCCATTAGTGAAAATCTGCCGGTTGACAAAACTGCGCCTTACGTGGAAACGGGAGTTTTTACCAAAGGTAATGATCGTGTTCTTTATCTGCACAATTGGGGCGGAGACGCAAAAACCGTTTTCCGATATCCGGCAGCGCCTGATGGTTTATTTACTCTGCGCGATGCAGAAAGCGGCCAACCCTTTGCCGGTAAAAAAGAGTGGAGCTCACAGGATTTTAAAAATGGCATTGCAGTAACACTGTCTGCGCATAGCCCTCTGGTACTCCTTATGCAGCCGGCACAGGCGTCTCAGAGAATTTTCAGCCGTCTTTCTTCAGCCCACGAAAAAAAACTGGAACTTCTGCATCACAGCCCCCAAAACCGCATACGCGTACTGGTAAGCGCTGCTAAAGCCGAACAAATGACCAAAGTACGCATGCTTACTGCTGTACAAATGCTCGAGAATAACGGGTTTGAAATCAATACCCTGCTGGATGCTCCCAAAACGGAAATGACCGTATGTACCGATCATATACTCAGGGAAAAACTTGATTCCTATAAAATATTTATTACCCTGGGCAGCTGTATCGGTGATCGTAAATGGAAGCAGGAAGAAGTCAATCTGATTAAAAAATTTGTAGAAAACGGCGGAAGCCTGCTGGTTTCAGCAAACCTCGCAGTCGGTCCGCACGGCTGGACGGCAAACCGCAGCGGTAAAGGGGTACTGCTTAAAGAATTCGGCATTGAACTAAGCGAGGTAAATATAAAAAATGCCTCTGATTATATTATTGAGTTTCCGCTCTTTGGCGCTTTCAATGTATCAGAAAAACATCCAATTACTACCGGTGTAAAGCGCTTTCAGTCTCTCGGTATGTCTGTTTTATCCGCACAAAACAGCCCGGCAGTTCCCCTGATACTGTCCGGTGCTTCTTGTGAACCGGCAGATGCGCCGGTAATGATGGCTCTGGAATACGGGAAGGGCCGCATAGTAGTTATGGGAGATTCCCAGTGGCTGCAGCCTGAAATAATGGCGATGGGGGATAACGCCCAGTTATGCCTTAATATTTTTAAATGGCTGGCGCGGGAAGAAAATTCCATCAGGGTTCTGGCTAAAGAAAAAATTATTGAATACACTGATTATTCGATTAAATAAAAATAATGCTGTAAGATTTTTAAATGAAAAATAAATTAAATATCCGTAATATCGGTATTATTTCCACCCGCCTGCACGGCACAGACGGTGTATCAATGGAAACAGAAAAATGGACAACAGTACTGGAGCGTATGGGTTATAATTGTTTTTTTTGCGCGGGTTTATGCGCCGAATACGGGGAGCATAATTTTAATAAAGCGCGCCATTTTTATTCTTACGAGTTTCTGCAGGCCAGGCTGGAAAACATCATGCTGTCCCGGTTTATTTCATAACTTTGACAAGCGCATCGACATTAACAGCTGCAAAACTTGTGGCATAATCAGACATGGCATAGGGAATTATCAGGTTGCCTTTATGAATCAGGGCGCCGCAGGTATATACAACATTGGGTACGTATCCTTCGCGTTCCCGGGCATTGGGTTCAAGCAGGGGGGTTTCCAGGCGGCCGATAATTTTTGCCGGGTCGTTTTTATCTAACAAAATTGCTCCGATACAATAGCGCCTGATAGGGCCAACCCCGTGAGTCAGTACCAGCCAGCCGTAATCAGTTTCCATGGGCGATCCGCAGTTTCCGATCTGCACATATTCCCAGGGGAAAGTCGGCCTCATAACTATAGACGGATCATACCAGAAATGAATATTGTCGGAATACATAATATATAAATTTTCATTATCCTGCCGCGACAGCATGGCGTACTGTCCGTTTATTTTCCGGGGAAAAAGCGCCATGCCCTTGTTTTTAACCGCAGGGCCGTTGAGAGTAATAAAACGGAAAGTAATAAAATCCGAAGTTTCCAGCAGCTGGGGAAAAATTATTTTTCCATCGTATGCCGTATAGGTGGCATAATAGCAGAAAGTACCGTCATCATCATGAAATTTTACAAAACGGGCGTCTTCTATGCCGTTGCTCTGGCTGGGAGTTGCCGGGAAAATAACTTTTTCGGAAGTGCGCTGATCCGGACGAAAACTTACCTGGGAATTGGAACCGGCAAGCGCCAGCATTCCCTGTACGGTATTTTTAACTTCGCCCGCAGCCGGGTATCTGCGTTTCAGCTGGGTGGTCCTGGTTTCCAGATGAGCAAGCGTGAAGTTGTCAGGCAGTTCCGCGAGTATCATACGGCTGAAATTATTTTCCAATTCAAGTTCAGCCAGTTTGCGCGCAAAAAGATGTTTGTCGTAATTTTGCAGGGGAGTGCTTTCGTGCCCGCATACCCAGGGTGTAGGCGTACGAATTTCAATTTTATTTTTTTCAGAAATAATTCCTTCCCGGAAAACAATAGAGGAAATATGCCCTTCGCCGGTAGCGCGCAGGCTGATGATAAAACGCAGCTGTTCGGGTTTTAAATTTGACTGATCCGGATGCGCAACAATAGACGGATTAAAAAGCGCTGCCGCTTCCAGCGAGTATTCCTGGCTGAAATAGGCTCCGAGCAGAAGAGTACGCTCCCGGGAAAGCACAGCATCGGTAATCACAAAACGCCTGATAGATTCATAATGGCGTAATAGTATTTTTTGTATTTCCTGGTGACGTTCTGCAAAATCCGCAATGGTTTTTTCCAGCAGCCGGCAGACCTGTTTTTCGTCCAGGGAAAGAACCCGGCTGATAATGCGCATAATTCTGTTTTCGTCTCCCGGGATAAACGGCCGGATTAACACTCTTTCCTGTGAAGGCTTAATACTGCAGTTTAATCTGATTATTCCTGTTGATTCCATGATATTACTTCCGTCCTCAGCTGATTGGTTCGATATATTGAAGTTTTTTTTGTTCAGCCCGGAAACCGTGCATAGCAATAAGAGAAAGCAGCCAGGATAATGTGGATTCTGCACCCTGATTGAGACTGGCCCCGTCAGGAGAAAGTCCGTCGCGGCAGCCGCCGGTAGTGTAATCGTATAGGGGCTGCTTGAGATCATTCTGCCCTAAAAACCAGTTAAAAGCCAGGGCGGCAAAGTCATAATAAAAATCATTTCCGCTCATTTTTTTGGCCAGCAGGCAGGTTTCCAGCATGGCCTGGGCTTCAATCGGCTGCTGATCAAAAAGCGCTTTTGGACCTCCGGATTTATACCAGCCGCGGTTGCCTATGGGAGAAAAACAGTTGTTGTTTTTCTGCAGAGATACCAGCCAGTCAAGCAGACGATAGCCGGCCTGGAGCATATCGCTGCGCTGCATCCACTGGCCGGATAAAAGCAGGGCGTGGGGTATTTTGGCATTGGCATAAGTAACGCTTTCATTTTCAAACCAGGGCCAGTCGGTATTAACGCGGTTTTTTATTTTATCAAAAAGCCTGAACGCCAGGCTTTCCCGGGTGCGCCTTACTTCACTGTCTCCGGAAAAACGCGCTAAGTAGGCATGAATGCCTACCAGGGCAAATGCCAAAGCCCGGGGGTGAGTAAGACTTTCCAGCATGGCGAGTGACTGATGAAAAAGACTGGAACTTAACCAGGCGCATCCCGGATCAGCAGAAAGGGCAGAGCTTACTCCCAAAGACCAAATCGCCCTTCCCTGACAGTCTTCCGAGCCTTTTTCTTCCAGCCAGCTGCGGTTAAATGACATAAAATTTCTGAACCATCCGGAGCTGCTGTTAAAAGCATGCTGGATAAAAGCAAGATATTTTTTCTGCAGGCAGACTAACTGCGGATCGTCTGCTATCAGTTCCTGCGCCATGACCATGGCAATCAGGGCTCTGGCATTATCATCAGTGCAGTAGCCGTGATTATAATCAGGTATGGTATAAATAGCATGCTGAATAATACCGGATGCATCGGTAAGCGTATGCAGATGATCCAGTTTGATCTCGGGAAGGCTTTCTTTTTCGCTTTCCAGTGTTTTACTTTTAAAAATATAACCGTGTCCGCGGCTGCGTTCATTTTTTACTTCATTGAATACGGAAATATAATCGGCAGCTACCTGGCTCCATACTGCCCGGCGGGAAAAGGCATAGGCCCGTTTGCGAATGGCGTTGCGCAGATTATCGTCTTCCAGAAGTTTGTTTATAGCCTGCGCCAGGCCTTGGGGGTCATTGAAACCCACTAACAGGCCGCGATCACTGCCTATCATTTCTTCAGCATACCAGTAAGGTGTGGAAACTGAGGCTTTGCCTGCTCCCATGGCATAAGCTAAAGTTCCGGAAACAATCTGAGCCTCGTTTAAATAAGGAGTTACATAAACATCACAGGCTCCGAGAAATTCGCAAAGTTCGCTGAAATCCACAAAGCGGTTAAAAAACATTATATGACGGTCAACACCTTTGCTTTTGGCCAGGCGTTCCAGAGTCTGCCGGTATTCCTCGCCGCGGGTTTTTTTTACATGGGGATGAGTTGCTCCGACTATTATATATACGGCATCAGGGTGCCTGCTTACAATAGCCGGCAGAGCTTCGATCATACTGGCAATACCTTTATTGGGCGAAAGCAGCCCGAAGGTAAGAATAACTTTTTTGCCGTCTACTCCGAACTGATCTTTGTAAAAATTGGAATCCACAAAAGGCATATCGGGAATTCCATGGTGAATCATGGAAATTTTCTGCTCGGCAATTCCATAAATATCTTTCAGAAAAGTTACGCCTTTTTCGGCCATTACCACCAGCCGCGAAGAAATTTCGGCAATTTCGCACAGAACTTTTTTTTGTTCCGGGGAAGGATTTTTTAATACCGTATGCAGAGTGGTAACTACCGGCATGCGCAGTTCCCTGATGAGCGACAGGATATGACGCCCGGAGTCGCCTCCGAAAATTCCGTATTCATGCTGCAGCGAAACAGCGTCAACCTGATTAATATTAAGATAATCAGCTGCCAGACGGTATTCCGCAGCCAGGTTTTGATTTATTTCAAAACGCACCTTTTCAGGATATTTGTAGCCTTCCGGCCGGTCATTCACGGCAAGGGCCCAGCATTTTATTTCCCGGTTAGCGCTTAAGGCTGTGGCCAAATCAGTGGTAAATGTTGCTATGCCGCAGCGGCGCGGAAGATAATTGCCGATAATGGCAATGGAACTTACTCTTTCCATGGTAATTGATTTCCTTTATTAATTATTAAACAAAATTGTTTGAGGATATTAATGGGTCTGCAAGAAACACCTGCTGATTTTAACATGATTAAAGTAAATTCGGTGTATAATTTAGATTTGTACTTACTCAGATTTTATAATTAAAATTTTAAAAAAATAACACGAAGTTCACGAAGAAATTTTGAAATAACAAGATTCCTTAACTATTTATAATATTCTCT
>DNNS01000058.1 GCA_003497555.1 Spirochaetia bacterium | reverse complement strand
TTTTCGGCGTTTTCAATTCCAATCTCATGGCGATGAGGACGCCGCGGATTTAATGAACCTGCAGGGAATTCGCCTGATCGATACCCCTGAGGAAGTCAAATGGGTGTGTGATATGTTCCGCATTATGATCGAAGATTTTTGTGAAGCGATACAAAACGGCGAGAAAGCGCTGGAGCTTTGTGAAAAAAAAAGCGCCAAGGAATTTATTAAGACTGAAATCAGTAAATGGAAGGTTTTACTCTGCCTTATAAAAAACCAGGATCATATATATAAATTTCACGCCGCGGTAAAGAAGGCGCCCGTTGAACCGCCGGAAATCAGATTGCCGGCGGCAAATCAGGATTACCAGCGTATCATGGAAATAATGCGAGCTGAAACCGACAACATTCTTGAGCTGATTGATCTGCTTTCTTCTGCGGGATCGCCTCTCTTGTTGACCGCTGAGGATAAAGAGCATGAGGACACTTTCTGGTTCGGGCCTGATCTGGTTGAACAGCTTCAGCTTAAAGTTAAAATAATGATGAATCACTGGGTTGATCCTCAAAGATTATTTTCTAAATAACTCACTTTAATAAAAACACGTATGCGAAAACAATTAGCGGATAGCAAAGTAGAACGGACGCCGCTAGAAAATAAATTCAGGAGGAATTATCATGCTTTGGAAAAATAAAATTTATTGTTTGATAATCTGTATTTTTACTTTTGGGATAACTGGTCTGCTTTATGGAGAAAATGAGGTTCTGATATGCGCCGGAAAAAAAATTACTGCGGATTTTGAGAATGACTCGGCTAGCGAACGGCTTGATTTAGACATAAAACAATGGAAAATTGCCGATGGCGTTCTGAAAAATATAACCGGGGCAACCGGCACGGCCTCATTTACAATCGGAAAAACTGAGTGGACGAATTATGCAATAATTTTTAAGATAAAACGGCTGGCAGAAAATTCCAAAGATCAGCATTTTGGAATTAAAATTCTATCTGATGATCAAGGCGCTATGATAAAGATATACTGCAACGGAGACACAGTATATTATACATATAGCGAAAGCAAACAAACACGAGAAAATATGATTTTTGGAAATATAAAACCGGGAATGGCCGCCGGGGAAAAAGCAGAGTGGGCCTCTTTTGGCATGATGATTTCAAACAACATGGCGACTATTTCAATAGATGACGCCACAATCGGTAATCCAAAAAAAATACATCAGATAGAGCGAGGTAGAATATTATTTTACGCGTATAATGTAACAGTCGCGCTAGATGATTTTATTGTATCTGTATATAAAGGCGAGACTGCAAAAGAAAGCAAAGAGAAAGCAAATATTATACAAAATAAATGTTTGGCAATAACCCGTCAGGACATGCTTAAATATATACTTACACCTGACCAGCAGGGTAATATTATTCCGGATTTTTCCGCTGCCGGTTATATGGGCGGAGGAGTAAAACTGCCTGAAGTTCCGGTTGTTATGGAATTATCCCCTAATCCGCCGGGGGATGACCGCCTGCGCATTCAGACGGCTCTTGATAAAATTGGAGAAAAGCAAGCGGATAAAAATGGTTTTCGCGGGGCGTTGCTGCTGAAAGCCGGAGAATACCGCGTAGATGGCTCGCTTTTTATCACTAATAGCGGGGTGGTGTTGCGTGGAGCAGGACAGTTTCCGGGAGGAACATCGATAATCGGCACTAAAATAAGTAACGCGGCGGGGCGGGCAATGCACTCGCTTATTTACCTTGGTAATCCGGTACGGGCCGGCGCCACGGAAATAGAATTTCTTCAGAAAAAAAATGAGACCGTAATAAGCAGTCGGATAGTCCCGGTAGGCAGCAAAAAAATAGTTGTTAAGAGTGCGAAAGGATTTAACGCCGGAGATAATATTGTAATCGAAGTTTTTCCGAATATGAAATGGCTGGAAACCCTGAAACTTCAGAATGACTGGAGTTGGATGACGGTATCAAACAAAACTTTTAATCATTTCCGTTATGAAAGGGAAATAACGGATATTAAAGATAATCAATTGACCCTTGACGCGCCTAATGTCCATTACCTTGATGAGGCGTATTTGGATAAGGCGCTTGTCTGGAAGTATTTGGACAATGTGAGAATTACTCATAGCGGAGTTGAGAAACTCAGACTAATCAGTTTGTTTGCCGGAGAATACAGTGCTCCTGAACATTTTTTGCATGATGAAAAACATACGGCAAATGGCGTCTATATTTACAAAGCAAAAGACTGCTGGGTGAAGAACATTACCGCATTGCATTTCCACTTTTCGGCTGTAAACATATGTCGCGGTGCAAGAAATATAACGGTTCAGGATAGCGCCTATTTGCAGCCGGTTGCACGTATTTATGGGAGCAGGCGTTACCCGTTTTTGCTTTGCGGTTCAAGGTCATTGATTCAGAGATGTTACGCGGAAAAAGCAAGGCATGCCTTTGCCACTACTTTTGCAACTATGGGGCCGAATGTATTTTTAGATTGTCTGGCGGACAAAAATTTTTATGAAATAGGCCCGCATCAGATATGGAATACCGGGACTCTCTATGATAATATCTATGCTCCCTATGACGGCCGATTTTACGCCCGGAATGCCGGCGGAGTTCACGGCTGGCGCGGCGTGAACCAGGTATTCTGGAATTGTAAAGGTAAAGGAATTGTGTGCGAGAAACCGGTAACCGGTGATCAAAACTGGGCTATAGGCAATATTGCCAGTGAAAAACAATCAGATAATTATAAAACAGGAATAAAAGAAAAATCCGGCAACTGGATATCCCACGGCAGACGTGTCAGCCCCCGAAGCTTATATCTCTGGCAACTGGAAAATCGTTTGGGGAAGCAGGCCGTTGAAAATATTACAGTTGAGATTCAAAGACAGGAAGAGGGTGACAAAAAAATAGAGGACTATTTAAAAACCACTCTCCCCGAGTTGAGTGAACGTGAGCGGGCTAATGATCATAATCTTCTTAAGCTGGATAATGAACTTCAGACACTCAAAGCCGAGTTTAAGATGCCGCCGGGGAAAAATGCTTTTTCCATGGCAGATACCTGGGCCAGATCTCCCTGGAATGTTGATCCTCTTCCTGATATGCCTTTAAAAAGAATAATAAACCCGGTTTACAATGATGATTCGGCAGTGGTAGTTCCGGCCAAAGTATCTGTAAAAACAAAAGTAAGCCATTCAAGATATCCTGATGAGCTTTCGGCCACAAATACGGAATATCTTCTGCGGTTTGATTATAAAATGGAAGTTGGAGCTGCTTTTAAACCCAAGATAGAATATACGATTATTAAAACAGGCACTTATGAAAATGGGAGTGTCTTTGAAGCGGAAGAAAAAACCAAGGATATTTCAG
>DNNS01000268.1 GCA_003497555.1 Spirochaetia bacterium | reverse complement strand
CCGTCTTTCCCGCCCCAGGTCAAAAAGTTTAGCACACACCCTTTTTCGTACTTTTCTGCGTACTCTTCTTCACCTTTGTCGCCGAGTTCAAGCAGAATCTGGCGCAGTGCTACATTACTAAGCCAGGAGTCCCAATCCCAGAGCACATCGGAATACTGCTGACTTCCTGGCGTTATAAAAGGGAAGGGCAATGCACCGCCTGCTTCCTTGTACATTCCCCGGTAATCGCTGTACAGTTTGTTTTTTATTATTTTAATAAAACGGCTTATTTCTAAATCTTGCAAACCGGCTCACCTCTACTGTATAAGATATTGTATACTGTTGTTATAATTTTTTCATAATCAGTTACCGGATTTAATATTAAAAACTTCTTCCAGGGAATGAAATTGATCTTTTTTTCCCGGTAAAGGCATTGCTCTTTTACGTAGTACATTATTCAGATTAATAATTTCCTCGCATGAAATAACATTAACTTTTCCCAATATTTTTGCCGTACAAACTGATTGAGCCATACTTTCAGCCATTTCCAGCAAATCTATCGCCCGTTCCAAATCTTCATAACTTAATATCATTGCGCCATGATTATTCATGAGAAAAGCATTGCTTTTTGTTATGACAGTATCAACGGCCTGTGCCAGTTTTTCGCTTATTGGTTCTTCATAGTTTATTGATAAAACAGGCCCCAGCTCCAGTACCGGTTCAGGCAGCAGCGGTAACTCCAGCAAAGCGGATTGCGCAATTGCAAATCCGGTTAAACAGGGAGGATGTGCGTGAATAACGGCATTGATATCCGGTCTTTTAATATATATCCGGTTATGCATGGGAGTTTCACCCGTAGGCGTTCGATTCTCCGGCATGAATAATATTTTTCCATCTCTGCTAACTATGCAAATATCGTTAAAGGTAATTTTTCTTTTGGCGATTTTTGTAGGTGTAATCAAAATAATATCATGGTCAACGCGCAAGGATATATTGCCGCCATGAGATGCAACATATCCCAAATACGCCAGACGATGCGAAATTTCAACCATGGAATTAATCTGCTGTTTAAATTTTTTTTGTAATTTGTCCATTTTTATTTTTTCCTTCTTTTATTATTTCATCTAGAGACATGCCGTCTTGTGTTATATATGTACGCCAGTAATGCACAGATTCCTTTAGGTTTTTTAAAGTTTCATAATTTATTGAGGCGGTGGCGGTAAAAATTTCAAGGGTCATATAGATATCACTGACTCTTTCTGGCATGCGTTTGTCTATGGGTCGGTCATAACAATACTTTATTGCTTTAAAAATGTTTAACGGCTCTATAATACCTCGGCAGTTATAACTACTTGTAAAAGGCCAGTGAGCAGATGTTGTTCCGTTTGTCTGCTGCAGATGTATAATAGGCGAGTACGCGGCAAACTGCCTGAGCCATTCATAACAATTGCTGTCTGCAGGTTCTGAAAACAAATGAGAATTAGTATCTATGTTATGTTTTATCATTTTCATGATTTTAGGGGAGCAATTATTACTTTTTAAAATTCTGATCAGATCATAGGTCTGATTATTTCCAAGCCAGAGTCCATCGATATTTCCGGTTGTCAAATAATTTTCAATCTTTTCATATAAATTTTCCGGTTTGGCATACATAGTGTGATGATGACCTGCGTCTTCAGTAAAATAAAATCCTCGACTGCTTTTACTTGTTACAGTAAAAAGGAGTTCATATAAATCCTTTAATCTCCAGGGATAATGATGCGGTGTATACATTTGTTCCAGACCTATTTTCCCGCAACCGATTTTTGCACTATAATTATTGACTTCAATCAAATTTTCAAATAATATATTTTTAAAATCTTTATAAATTTTTTTATTTTGAAGTGCATAGTCGGGGAATGCATGGGCAAAAAATCCGATTCCGGCGCCCATTTCAGATGCAACATTTATTATAGGTTTGAGCCACTGCTCTTTCATCCGGCGCCGTACCGCTGCGCTGGTGTGTGTCAGCCCGAGTGTCATATAGCTGCCATGACCTGAATATAAATTTACAACTTTAATGCCGATTTTTTTTTCAGCTGCCTTCACATCCCTGATCCATTTATCCAGATAGGATTTTCCCATATAAAGCGGATCAAGTTCGGTATCAGCGCTCGCTTCAACGAAATGTATGCCCAGCTCTTTAATTATTGCGGCCCAATCAACAGGCCTTGTCCATCGTTTGGAGGCAAAGCAATTATCAATGCACAGATAAATTTTTGGATAATGCATTATTATATTTTGTTAAATTTACCCATGCAATATTTTACGCTTTGCATTTAATTGCACCGGTAAAGATTCGGGGTTCATGAAAACCGGTGTTTTCCTGCTGTTTGTTTTCCTGTGACATGCGTATAAAAAAAACAAGAAAGCTGCGGCAAGCGCGGTAAACAATAATTTTTTCAGTACGTCGCGCCGCTTATTGCTGCATACCGCTGTATTCATTGTTAACCTCCTGTTCAGACATGATTATTCTGCGCATGGAGAAATGATCCATCTTGCCGCTTAACAAATTCAAATTGTTTTTTGAACCCAGATAAAGAACATCATTATAATCAAGCAAGGTACCGGTATATGAATCCGAAGCTGCCAATGTTCCATCTATATAAAGCATAGCTGCCCGGTTTGTAATATCAACAGAATAGACAAGATAGTGCCAGGCATTATCACTGTATGAGGCAGAGGTCTGCAGCTCAATCCCGTTGCTGCTGTCGCTCTGTTGGCAAATATATATTTTCCCCTGCTGCAGACCGTTTCTCATACTGATAAAATAACCTGCCTTGGAGCTGCCTCCGGTGTACCTGTCAAGAAACCGGGCAAAATCAGCCGGTTGGTTATTGGTAACATTAAACCAGTATGAAATTGTATGATTATATCCCGCCATGTTCCATGCATTTTTATTACCCATATTAATGCTGTCATCAATACCGTCAAATGCATAACATCCTTCGACTCGGCCGGTTATTCTTGCCGGCTGGCCAGTCAATGTTCCGTCATGTTCATTGGGCGTTGCGTCATAAGCGATATCTCCGCTGGTTTCATCCAACCCGAGAAAAACCAGATTCGTTTCATCCAAAAGTTCCGTCAGCGCCGGCTCAAGAAAGCATTTATGAAATGCTATGTTATCAAGTATACCATTCAGATATTGCTGAGCCGAGATTCTGTTTCTGCCTATGATAAGTTCGCCGTTACAGTTTAAAAGATTACCCGTATAGGAATCCTGACATACAAGTTGATCATCGATAAACAGATAAGCTGTTTTGGATAAAGTATCCACTGTGTATAGCAGCTTATGCCATTCATTATCAACATAGGCTCCGGGGGATAGAAGAGAGACAACATTACCGCCATCGCTTCTTTGAATAATTGAAATTCTGCCGGAGTATTCGCCGCTGCGTACTGCAATCAAATATCCGGCTCCCGGCGTACCGCCGGAGAATCTGTCAATAATCCGCGTATAATCTTCCGTCGGTGCAGCAGCAAGTTTAAAATTAAGCGTTATGGAATGATCTGTTCCTGAAATATTCCAATCGGATTTATTGCTCATATTAATATATGAATTTGATCCGTTAAAGCTCAGGGCTTGCCCGTCAATGCCCTGCACCCAGGCAATATCACCATTAATTGATCCGGAATTATAATTATATGAATAATCAAAAGCATCATAACCTATGCCGTCGCTAAGTTTTAAATCCATTATTTTGCCTTGTGCCAAGCTTTGAATTTCTGTAATGTCGGCTTTCCTGGAAAAAATATATATCTCATCCAGCGAACCGGAAAAATAATTTCCGCTTGGTCCTTTCCCGAAAAGAAGATTCCGAGTATTGTCCAACAGCTTGCCGTCATATGTATCGCTTACGGCCATTATACCGTCAATGAATAAAAATGCATTTTTCTGTACAGCATCGGTTACATAAGCAAGGTGATGCCATACACCGTCAGCATAACTTTCTGCTGTCTGCATTGATATTACATTTGCTCCGTCTGATCTTTCTGCAATACATATTTTTCCTCCATCAACGCCGCTTCTCATGGCAATCATATATCCGGAACCCGGAGTTCCGCCGCTAAATTTATCAGCCATCCGCGCATAATCACTGATCGGAGCCATATCGGCTTTAAACCAGAAGCATATTGTATGGCTGGTACCGGCAAGATTCCAGTCGGTTTTGCTGCCAAGATCAATATAATCATCAATACCGTCAAAAAAGAGAGCTTTTCCGCATTTGCCTGCTATTCTTGCCGGCGTGCCGTATAAAAATCCGCTGTATCCATTAGTACTGCTGTCAAAAGCAATATCGCCTGAATTTTCATCAAGAGATAATTTGGCGCGCAGGGAGTATTTTTCTCTGGCGATAATAATCACTTCATCTTCAGCGGATCGTTCTCCGTTATCCCAGGCTTTGGCTTTCACAGATATCTGTCCGGTACCGGAAATATTATAGGGCATTTCGTATGGCTGATTAGTAACCAGTCCAATGAAAATTCCGTTTACATGAAACTCTACTTTCTGTATATACCCCTCGCTGTCTACAGCAGAAGCAGTAATTAAAACTTGATCTCCGTCTGTAAAAGATTTACCGTTTTTAGGAGCTGTTATCTGCACTACCGGCGGCATATCAGGAGGTGGCGGTTCATTGCCAATTTCATACACTGTATAAACAATCGTAATCTCATCTTTAAATTCGTTGCTTCTGGTATTAACCAAAGATGCACCTTTTAAATTTTTAATACCATATTCGCCGCAGACAAGTGTCAGATAATACCTGCCGTTGAATAAATCATTCGGAGCAACAAACGAAATACTGTTATCCATGTTATTATATTCAATAACAGCCGGACTGATAATATTTGAGTATTCATCCTGCAGTGTCACGGTTGACGCACTTATTGTTTCCGGTAGAAATGTATCCATAACAGCAGGCAAGCCGGGTGAAAACAAGCGCAGTGTAAGCCGGTTGGTACGCCCCACATTTAAAATAATATTTTCTTCGTTCACTCTTGGAGCATAGGGAGCGCATTTCGGATCAAATATTGTTTCATGCCCTTCATAGCCATTATTCCCGGTAGCCGGATATTGCTTGAAAACACCGTATCGCGCTTCGCCTAGATAATAGCCGTCGAGCAGCATCAAACTCATGGCTGGTACCTGATCATATGAATAATAAAATGTATAATAAGGCATGCTTGAATAACCGCTTACTAATTTAGATTCATTTGCAAGATCATACCAGTGGGCAGCATATCCTTCCTTATAAATCATGTTATCGTGACTTACGCCTCCTCCAACGCAGGATACGCCGAAGTTAAACCAGTCGGCAACACATAATTGCTGATGAGCTTCGTAACTGCGGGCACAAGCGATATCACTGATGTTATCAATGCATATGTCCTGAAGATTTTCCAGATTATTGGTGCGCACTATTTGCCATGTTTCTCCTCTGCCGTCAGCAGATTTCATTAAAACTCCTTCTTTTTCAACCGGACTTAACGGTTTATTACATGCCAGACCAATAAAAAGTTCGTCAATATTATTTGGGTTTTGTTTTATTGTCCGGATACGATAAGACGTAATAAGGCTGTGATTCCACAGATCATTACTGATTACCGTAATTTCTTGTGTATCGTAACCGGTAACTTTTATTCTCAGCAGATAATTATTTATTCCGCTGCTGAGATCCGCAAAAGGAATATAAACGTAAGTTTCTCCTGATGAATTAATCTGGGAAATCATGTCACTGGGTAATTGAATATCTGAAAAGGGGAGAATATCGTCCATCAGAAAACTGTAAATTTCTGATCGGGCGGCGGTATCGTACTTGGTAACTTTTTTTGCGCCGATATTCCATATAATATTATTTGCCGTCTTGGTTATTTGCGGAACAAATTGAATAGTGCTCATCAGATACTTGTTGACCTGATGAGTGCTTTTACTGTACTCAAAAACATTATAAATGCCGTCCGGCATCTGGGTGGAAATGTCGGCAATATTTCCCCGATAATTATAGGCAGCATATATTTTATCGGTATCATACGGGTCAATATAAATTTCCGATGCATAGGCAGCGGAACAGCTTAATTCCGCTATTGCTCCGCTCCAGTTTTTTTCCGCGCAATCAAAGTACTGTATTCCATCATACGTTGCCAGCCATATTCTGCGCTGGTAAGCATCATAAGCAACTTTAGTGACACGATTATTGAGCAAATCGCTGTTCTGGCTGGTATAATGCCCGACAAGTTCTCCGCTCGCCTGGTTTATTACCGCAACACCGCCTCCCCGTTCCGCTTCGGTTTTACGGCATTCAACCGGATCCGTACCGGTGGGATCAGTATACTCGAGAGTTTCCGCTTTTATACCCAGACCGCACCACAGCCAGTTATTTTCAGGATCATACGCAATTGAACCCATAGATCGATAGGCAATATCACTTCCATCCTTTTTTCGGTATTCAATCAAATTACCCGCCTGGTCAACACTACAGACGCCTCCGAATAATCTGGTATACGCCAGCATGGGGCTGGAGCGGAAAATATGGGCTATAGAACCGGCATCAAAAGTGAAACCACGGTAAATTGGAGGAAACCACCAATCGGCGATTTCTCCAACCTGTTCATAATTAGTTCCTACCATATCCCAGGACATAAAATCTATGTTGTTGATGTTGACTGCGCTTGCTGTCGCATACGGTAAATATTCAATCGAAACATTACTCCTGCTCTGCAGTTCAAACAGCTGGGCATTTTTCAGCATGGACGGGCTGTTGTACACAAATTTAATCCCGTTTTTATAGGCATTATAAGCAGCGGCTCCGCTATTATCTATCATTTTTTTAATAACTGTTGTGCCCGGACCTTCAAGTCTTGAAAAAATATAAAACCCATAACGCGCCTGATTGAATTTATAATCCTGATGATTATTATAATTATCCTGCATATAATAAAAATACGGATTGAATGAAAAAATATCAACACCCGGCGAATTCAGTTCAAAATTTACCGAATAATCAAATATCTGGTTTTCGCAGAACGAGGTGCGTGTATATTGGGGGAAGCCAGCTGACAGTACAATAAAATTTATTCTGCCGTCAAGGCCGTTATTGATTATATGCGTTTTAATTGTATCCGCTACAAACAACTTTTCAGCTTCACTGGCTTTCTGATAATAGGGAATATTCCTGAGGCTCAAGACACAGACATTTTCAGGGGGAATATTTCTGTTTGATATAAAATAGCTGCCGATTTCAACTGATTCCGGAACTTGTTCATTAATAACTACCAGAACATCATGATAGGACGGCATGGAATATATCTGTAAAACAAAAAGACCTGCAATAAATATACAGGTTTTAAAAAAAACATTAATTTTCATAAACATTGCCTCCGGACATATAATATATATTAATTAAACAATATGGAAAATGAAATGTTTGAAATTATTAAATAGATGTCTGTTTTTGCACAGGAAAAATAACACTAAAAGAGGTGTAACATTATTTTTGTGTATATGCTCAAATTTTAAAATGGTAAGGGAAAAAATAAACAGATATGTATAAACAGAGAAAACATATATATATGTTTTCTCTGCAAATAAATCTTCAGCTTGTTATTGTCTGTATTCAAGTATTTCTAACGTATAATTATAATTCCCTGACAGAGAATTATTCATATTTTCCTGAAATAAAGAATACTTTCCTGGTGTATGTTAAAACCTGCTCTTTCGTAAGCCCTGCGCGCGGGTGTATGGGCTTCATCAAGCCCGGTTGCCACTTTTATCCAGATGCAGCCTTTTTCCTTAAACCAGGCAAAAGCGGCCTGATACATTTCCTGCCCTACCCCTTTTTCTCCGCAGGATGGATCAACGGCATTATTGCCAATTTCACCAACCGGGCTTTCGAGCATCAGCGTTAAAAAACCGGCAATCCGGTTATTTCGCTCGCAGATCAGCATGCGGTCCGGAAATTTTTCAGTATATTTTCTGATTTGTTCTCCCTTGGCTGAAAGAGGATCAGGATTTATTATCCGGAAAAGCTCTTCACCCAGTATTTCCTGCTGTTGTTTATAAATCGCCTGCCAGGCCAGGTTGCCGATTTTCATGATTGTTTCCATATCTTCTTTTTTATACTTTCGTACCATAACAACTCCCTGGAAAATACCGTC
>DNNS01000401.1 GCA_003497555.1 Spirochaetia bacterium | reverse complement strand
AAGAGCACGAAGTTCATGAAGGGCAACATCCCTGTTGCCTAATTTGACCTGCTTCATTTAATCCATTGCCGAAATGCAGAATCACCGGCAAGCAGTTTTGCCACATAAGCGTAACCTTCCTTAACCTGATGACTGGCATCAGCATACATCACGTCTGGCAAATCGGGGCAGAAATAAAAAGGTATGCCGTTTTTGGCCAGGGCTGTTTTGATCTCTTCCTGGAGTTTCCGGTATTTCTTCAGGCTTTCGGGAGTCATGATATAAGGATTGATCGAGCCAACATAAATAAATATGTAGTTTTCGTTTTTTTTCAGAGTAGAGATAGTTTTTTGAAAATAGCTCCACTGCAGGGAATCCCCCAGCGCTATCCACTCCCAATCCTGGGTAAATATTCTCATTGTCCGCACATTATTGGTTTTTTGCAGAGGATTAATGGAAAAATTGAAACAAGATAAAGGATTTTTTTCCGGATTATCAATTACCCAATCACTGAAATTTTTACCGTCAAAATAATAAAGACGGAGATGATTTGCCAGCAGCAGGCCGGGAATCATTCGTTCCATAACAATACCTGATTTTACCGGAATTTTTTCCTGGTAGGAGGGAATGCGTTCTGTAAATTGAGGAAGCAAACGAGGCTGATTGATGCGTTTTTCTTCTGTTCCCCGGAGATCTTCTTCAATCGAATTCATCCAGATAGGGTTTAGATGAATTATTACTTTACTGCCCATGACCTTATTGCCAAAATGTCTGATAAGTCCGTACATAGCAGCCGGATGCAGGCCGTTCATAGCAATGTTACCAAAAAGATTGGTACATAGCTCGGTATTCAGATATGCCGGAATTGTTTCTTCATTCTGGACAAAGCGTCCCCAGATTACGGAATCGCCCAAAAACAACACAGGAAACCGGCGGCTTGCCTTTTCTGCACAGGCTTTATATAACCAGTAGTCTTCATTATAATCCTGATTAATTCTGAAATTATCATCAATGGAAATTTTTTCAGCAATACTCCATACGAACGGAATAAGAAAAAATATCAGCGCAATAAAAGATATACCGACTGCCAGCCATTCTTTCATTGATAAAATAACAGTATTGGTTGCAATTTCACTTTCAGTATTATGTTTAATATCTTTTTTCTGATTTTGATCCGGATTATTATTTTCACTCATTTTTGGTCTCCTGCTAGAACTGGAAGTAAATAAACTGGTTATGCGCAGCTGTAGCGAAAAACGCAATATAAACCAGCATCACCAGAGCCAGGCCGATGCGTACCGGTGCAAGCTCAAGGATTTTACGCGATGAGGAATTAAACATAAGTTCATAAATCCAGATAATGCCGATCATGATAAACATTACTACCGGTATTTCCATTCTGCCGGCTGTATCCCAGCGGAAGATGCGCGCCAGAATGCCGTTCGCCTCGGTAACACTGCGGCCGCGGAAATAAACCCAGGTTAAACAGGCAAAAGCAAATATAAAAATCTGCTTGGCTAACCGGGGAATACGCTGATAGAAATTTTTTTCTTCCAGTTCCATGGTAAGCGCCCGCCCGACAGCATGCAGTGTGCCCCAGATTAAAAATGTCCAGGCGGCGCCGTGCCAGAAACCGGAAATAATCATGGTGAGCATCATGTTTTTATAAGTATGAAATTTGTTTTTACGGCTGCCGCCAAGCGGAATGTATACATAGTCTTTGAACCAGGTAGAAAGACTTATATGCCAGCGCTGCCAGAAATCTCTTAACCCTGTAGCTGTATAAGGATTATTAAAATTTATCATGAGCTCAAACCCCATAAATTTTGCTATACCTCGCGCCATATCCGTGTATCCGCTGAAATCAAAAAATATCTGCCAGGCAAAAGCTATGGTCNNACCAGAGCCAGAGAACTGAATTCCCCGGGGCTGTTATATACCTTGTCAGCATATTTGGCCATAAAATCAGCCAGAGCAATTTTTTTAAAAAGCCCGACCAGAAAAAGCGAAAGGCCGTCACTGATCATTTTTTTCTTTACTTCCGGCTCTTTTTCCAGCTGGAGGAGCAGATTGCTTGCTCTTTCTATGGGCCCGGCCACCAGCTGGGGGAAAAGAGAAACAAAAGATGCAAAACGGATAAAATTCGTTTCAACCTTCAGACGGTTGCGGTATACATCGATTGTGTAACTCATGGATTGAAAAGTGAAAAATGAAATACCAACCGGTAAAGTAATATCAAAAAGCGGCGCCCGCATGCCGAGATGAAGAAATGATGCAAGTTCATTGAAATTGGCGGCAAAAAAACCGTAATATTTAAAAAAACCGAGCAGGAAAAGATTGTTAACCATAGACATGATAAGCCAGCCGTATCTTCTTGCTTTGGGACGCGAAAGGCCAATCCCGGCGCAATAATCAATCAACGTAGAAATAATTATCAGAATCAGATATAGAGGATTCCACCATCCATAAAAAAAGTAGGATGCTATCAGCAGCCAGGTATTCATATAACGATTGTTTTTTTTAAGAAAAAGATATACAGGAAAAACAATCAGGAAAAAAATCATAAA
>DNNS01000403.1 GCA_003497555.1 Spirochaetia bacterium | reverse complement strand
GCCCTGCATGAAAGAAATATTTCTCTGCTTGCCAGCAGAACAGCGGATGTACGGGCTGAAGCCGAACATCTGCGCGATCTGCTGCTTTTTACGGATTATTCGGATATCGATATAAAAAGCGTACAGGCGCAAATCCGGGAAAATGAAAAGGCCGTGCTGGAGCTTGAAAAATCATCCGACAGCCTGAGAATATTACGGAATCAGCTTGAAAAATGCCGAAGTGAAATTACAGCGCTACGTACGGAGCGCGATCAGACTACCCGGAATCTGGTAAATACCGAACGCGATAAAAAAGACCTGGAAAATTCTTCAGAGGAATGCCGGGCGATTCTTGATAGCTGCGAAAAGATGCCCGATGACCTTCAGAAACAGCAGCTTGCCTTGCGCTGTCATGGAAGCGAGGCGTCGGTACGATCCATCACGCATCTGGAAAAGAAAGTTACTTTTGAAATCAACAGTCAGGAACGGGAAAAAAACCGGATACGCGAGCAGCATGAAAAAAAACTGCTGCTGCAGATGGAACGTTTCAAACATGCCTGGCCCGAAGATACGCTTGATCTTGATGCCAATATCGAAGCCGGAAAAGACTTCCGGGCGCGGCAGAAAAAACTGCAGCATGATGATCTGCCCCGCTACCAAAAACGCTTCAAAGAACTGTTAGACGAAAAAGTCATACTCGATGTTTCCAGTTTTTACAATTTTCTCAATAAAGAAGCCGAGCAAATTCAGGAAAAAATAAACGAACTAAACGGTTCGCTTTCGACGATTGACTATACGCATGCAACTTTCATACATCTTAACTGCGAAAAAACGCAGGATATCCAGATAAAGGAATTTCAGCTTATGCTGCGCGAATCTTTTGAAGGTATTGGCACCAGAGCCAGCCCCGAACGCAATGATTTGGGATTCAGGCGCATAAAAAAAATCATTGAACGCTTTGACAGCGAGGAATACTGGACAAAAAAGGTAACCGATGTGCGTAACTGGCTGGAATTTTCCGCCAGTGAAAGATACCGCAGCTCGGGAGAGGAAAAAAGCTATTACTCCGACTCGTCCGGAAAATCAGGGGGACAGAAAGCAAAACTTGCCTATACCATTCTGGCTTCCGCAGTCTGCTTTCAATACGGCATCCGAAGACNNGCTTTTCGCCACTCTTGGCCTGCAGCTTCTGGTAGTAAGCCCGCTTGACAAAACCCAGGTGGTAGAACCCTATATTTCCGCCTGTCATTTTGTAACCAATAACGAAAACGAGGACTGCTCTTCGGTGTATAACCTCGGGATGGATGAATACTTCCTCAGAAAAAAGCAGGCGGCACTTTGAAAGGCCTTTTTGACCGGGGCAGTCTGCGCGCACGGCGCATATACATGCGTGTGCTGGAAAACCTTGCTGCAGATAAAAAGATATTTCCCCTGGAAATTTCTTTAGGACGTCCTGAAAAACCCGGTGATTTTGCCAGGCTGCGCCGGGAAACCGCCATAATGGAAAAAATGTCAGGTTCCTGTTTCAGAATCCGGTATAAAGAAATTTCAAGCCGTGCTTTCGGTTCCCAGCAAATTCCGGAATGCATTATTTTTGATAACAGCGCTGATTATTTCCGTTTTTTGGGTAAAACGCGGGAAGCTGAACATTTTTTTTCCGATTACCGGCAGATTATTAGGCAAATTCCCGCATTGCAGAACTGGTGCGCCGGTCATACGCAAAAAATTATTGAACAACACGGAAACTGGCCGGATCTTACGGCTGTCCTGCTCTGGTTTCATGAGCATCCCCGTCCCGGAATTTATATCCGGGAAATTCCCGCGGTTAATAATACCAAATTTATTGAACAGCATACGGCTATACTTAAAATTCTGCTGGATCATATTTTACCGGAACAGCAGATTAATGCCGAAGAATCTTCCTTTGCCCTGCGTTTTGGCCTGAAAACCGAGGAACCTCTGCTGCGTCTGCGCCCTCTTGATGCGGAACTAAAAAAAATCATAGGTTACAGTGATCTCGCTGTACCGGCCAAAGAACTTGTTCTTCCGGCGGGATGCCGCAGAATTATTTTTGTAGAAAACAAAACGGTTTATAATATATATCCGTCCCGGGAAAAAACCATTTGTATCTGGGGAAGCGGATTTTCCGTTCTGCAGATTGATTCTTCACGTCTGGCGCATATTCATGAATTATGGTACTGGGGCGACCTTGATGCCCAGGGGTTTCTGATTCTCGGCCGGTTGCGGCGAAAATTACCTGGACTGCGTTCGTTTTTCATGAACCGTCCTGTATGGGAAGAAATGAAAAACCTGGCCTCTCCGGGAACACCCTGCACTGACAATGCGCCTCGGGAACTTGATGCGGAAGAAAAAGCCATGTATGAATTTCTCCGAGATAAAAATCTGCGAATCGAACAGGAAACCATACCGTATAAAAAAATATGCAGTGATGGGAAATAAACGCATTTGACAGTCCGGTTATTTACTGTATAAAAACGATTGCCGAATCAAGTATACGGTTTATACTTTTTCTCCCTGGAAAATACCGT
>DNNS01000314.1 GCA_003497555.1 Spirochaetia bacterium | reverse complement strand
AGCCCTGCGAAAGTTTTGGCCATAGAGAAAGCTCATTTAGCTTCTTTACGGCGCTTGTTTAAATAAAAATCAAATTTAAAACAGCCTACACCATGGCAAGAGGTATGTCGTCTAATTTTAATAGAATTTATAATCAGCATGACCCACCCCGCATAAATTGACTTATTGGTTAAAACAAGCTAAACTTGTATGATTATCAGCGAGGCTTTTTACAATGAAAATAAAAATTCCTGAAATAAAAAATAAAGAAAGAATAATCTGGGTTTCCATTCTGATACTGCTTGTTCTGGTTAATATTAAAATTCCCTTTATCGGCGAAAGCGTCAGCGCTCGCGAGAAAAAAAATGACGATAAATATTTTAATCTGTTTGCCGGAGTGTATGAAATTATACGTACGCGCTATGTTGACAGTGAAAAAGCCGTACCTGATAAACTATTTTACGGGGCTATAAACGGCATGCTGAAAGCGCTTGATGATCCCCATACGGCCTTTCTTGATACCAAACGCTATGAAGATTTAAAAACTGAAACAACCGGCTCTTTCGGCGGTCTTGGTATTTACCTGGGCAAGCGCGATGAATGGCTTACCGTATTATACCCGATCGAAGGCACTCCGGCCTGGAATGTGGGTGTAAAACCCGGTGATATTATCAGTGAAATTGAAAAACAAAGCACACGCGACATGTCAATTGAAGAAGCTGTTTCCATCCTGCGCGGAACTCCGGGAACAACCGTTAATATTACCATTCTGCGTAAAACCGAAGACAAACCGCTGAATTTCAAGATAAAACGAGAAAAAATTGAAATTCATTCCACAGCATCCGATCTGATCAAAGATTCTTCCATCGGCTATATCAAAATTAAAACCTTTTCCGCAACCACGGCACGGGATCTCGAAGCCGAAATCAGCAAACTGAAAACTAAAAATATCAGCGCCCTGATTATTGATCTGCGTTATAATCCCGGCGGGCTGCTTGATATTGTATGCGATACTGTGGATTTTTTTCTGACCGAAGGAAAAATCGTTTATACCAAAGGACGCGACGGACAGATACTCTATGAAAAAAACGCTACCCCCGATATTCTGGTTCCGCTTACCGTACCAATGATAGTTCTAGTAAATAACTATTCGGCATCGGCAAGCGAAATTTTTGCCGGGGCTATGCAGGATTCCGGACGCGCCCTGCTGCTGGGCGAAAAGACATTTGGGAAATTTTCCGTTCAGGAAATCTGCCAGATTGATCCGGGTGAGGGAACAGCTTTCCGATTTACCACTGCCAAATATTACACGCCCAAGGGACGTTCCCTGCACGAAGAAGGTCTGATGCCGGATATCGAAGTAAAAGAACAGACTTTTTCCGAATACGAAACCGGTATGCTGTTAAAACTGCGCAGGGGAAAATACATCGAAAACTTTGTAAGCCGTTATCCGGAGGCGGATGCCGGAGAAAAGCATCTGAAAACCTTTATTGAAGAATTAACTGCCAATAATATTGACGTCCGGGAAGATACTCTCAGGCTTTTTATTAAAAACGAAAGAAACCGCAACAAAATGCCCGACGCTTATGATCTGGAAGATGATCTGCAGTTAAGAGAAGCCGTGCATCTGCTTAAAGCCTACAGCATATTAAAAAAATAAAGTACTCTGCCATGCCCGGCAGATTAAGCGCAGTTCCGGCTGCCGTATTCCTGACAGCCGCTGTTTTTCTGCTTCTTTTAGATCCGCAGTACGTATCCGAAAAAAAAATTATTGAAAAAAAAAACATGATTATATTGATCGACAACTCTGCCAGTATAAAACCAGATCTCGGGAATATCAAAAAAAGCATACCGGTAAAAACCGGAAGGAATACCCGGTTTTATAAATTCGGCGAAAGGCTCACAAGGGTTTCCTCGCCGCACAATCTTTCCGCCGATGAATATTCTTCCTGGTTTGGTCCGGTGCACAGTTTTATCTCCGGCCTTAAAAATCCCGCCAGCGTATATATAATTTCCGATTTTTCCTTTCACGACAACTTTACTCCCCTTGGGAATTCCAATGTTCATTATGTCCGCACCAGGCCCAAAAAACGCGATCTGTGCGTTTACCTGGAAAAAAAAGAAAACGACACCGCAGGAACGGCGGATGATATTGAAGCTGTTGTCATGAAAAACTTCCCCGGCGAAACAAAGATAAATTTAGAGATCAGCATAAACGGCAAAATCCGCATGCAGTCCGTATCTTTATGGTCAGAGCAGAAACGTTTACGCTTCCGCCCGGAAGAAGAAAATTCATGGTACTTGGTAAAGATTACCTGTTCCGCTGAAAATCCTGATGATGATTTTTCTGCGGATAATAATACCGCCCGGGCTGTATACCGTGCGGCTGAAAAAAAAATACCGGTTGTTATTTTGGCCGATACACCCAACTATGAAATATCATTTTTTCACTCCCTGCTCAGGCGCTACAGTTCTTTCAGCAGCCGTATGCATTTTATTCATAACGGCGACCTGCCGGCAGTACCGTCTGATCATCTGCTGGTTCTCTTTGCCCCCTCGGCCGAATGTTACCGTTATTACAGCAGGCACCCCCTGCTGCTTTTTTTCCCGCTCGGAGACGAAAAAAAAATCAAATCTATATTTCCCGGGATAAAAGTCCGCACCGAACCGGCCTGGCATGAATTTGCATACGACTTCCGCCGTCCCTTTATTCTGCTGGGAGGAAATTCCGAAAACAGCCTGAAAATCTGGAATAATTTTTTTTCAGCCGACAAGGCATTTTTTCTGCCGGCCGTTAAAAACGATCAGCTGTTTATCCACAGCAGCGGTTCGTCATGTTTTTTTCACAGGGAAAATGTTATTTTTATGGGCATATACCCCCTGTGGCCGGCAGGGTTTGTATCCCGAAGTCACAGGGGTGAAACAGATTACTATGAAGCTTTTTTTTATCAACTGCTGCATTATGCCGGCCGCAGGCTTTTGGCAGGCGCCCTGCAGCCTGATTTTCTTACGGTCTTTCCCGAAGAGCGCATAACCGTATCCGGTACGCAAAAAAATTTTTTTCTGGAAACCCCAAAGAAAAAACGAAAATTAATTAAAAGCGGCAATGCCTTTTCGCTTGCCGACCCGGGATTTTATCATCTCAGCAGCGGAGGGAATACGGTTCCGCTGGCCTGTACGGCGCCTGCCAAAGAACTGTTCAATACCGCGCCGGATCAGTACGCTGATGCATTTTTCCTGACCTTAGATGATTTTGCCGGACAGATAAAAAACGATGAATACGGGGAAATAAAAAAAACCGGAATAAGTGCAAGCCTGCTCTACCGCCCTGCAGTACTGTGCACGGTTTTAGCGGTATTTATGCTGTTTCTGTTTTTAAAGTACCGGAAACGCAGGAACTGATTTTATATGCGTCTGAAAAATATTTTTTTTATCATACTGGCATCCGGATGCCTTATGGCTGAGCGTTTTGATTTTACCTTTGCAGTACTGAAATACAGCGGCGGAGGCGACTGGTATGAGGGTCTGACCGGCGCCAAGGAATTAATGCATTTTTTTTTCAGCAATACCGGTATAAACTGCCGGATTGATCCTGTTACTGTCTCGCCGCTTGATCCTGAGCTTTTTCGGCAGCCTTTCTGCTATCTGACCGGACACGGCAGTGTGTCCTTTTCGCCGGCTGAACGTACAGCGCTCCGTACCTGGTGCCTTGCCGGAGGGTTTCTGCTGGCTAATGACGATTACGGCATGGATACCTCATTCCGCCAGGAAATGACAAAAATTTTCCCTGAATATAAACTTACGGAAATTCCCGCCGGACATGAAATATTCCGCTGTTATTATATCTTTTCAGACGGGCTTCCTAAAATACACAAGCACGCCGGGGGGCGTCCGGAAGCATGGGGTATAATTTATAATAAACGCATTATGGTTTTTTATATTTTTAATACCGATATAGGCGACGGCTGGGCTCCGTATCAAGTTCATAAAAACAGCGAAACGGTCAGGCTTGAAGCTTTAAAAATGGGAGTGAATATTTTAACATATTCCATGCTCAACTGATATGCTGAAAGTACCGCTTAAATACACATACAATACGGAAATGTTCGCCTCGTTTCTTGAATTCTGGGAAGTCGGTTCCTGGGAGGAATATATAAAAAAAAGCCGCGATTTTCTCTGGTTTTTTACGCATTATTCCAAAATATCCGCCGAAGGTATGAAAACAATTGCCGAAATTGAAAAAAACGGAAACGCCGGCACAGCACAGCCTGAAACCCTGGATATACTGGATACTTCCGGGCTGATCAATATGCGCAGGGATCACAGTATGCTCAGCAATAAAAAACCGGCCATAGAAATTTCATCAGGACTGGCGGCCTTTCTGCAGCATTGCCGTAAATTTAATCCTTTCCTTCCGGAGAACCCTGCAGACGGCGCTCTGAAAACAGCGGAAAAACACTGCAGCGTAATGCGTAATATCTTTGAGGATTTTTTCTGCAGGCGGACATTTCCGGCTGACGTTACCGGAGAACTGCTGGAGAAAAAATGCATAGCTTTTGCTCTTGATCCTTCCGGCATTCCATCGCTATGCGCCAGGTTCAAACCGGAGCTGCTTTTTAAAACTGCCGATCCGGGACAGGATTTTTTCCGCTGCGCCCGTGTGCTGCATGCTTTTGATGTTATCTGCTATCGCAGAATTTTCCCGGGCATTAAAGCCGACATTTTTCCTGAATCCGAAGAAATACTGTTCCTGCAGAAAAATCTTCCTGCCTCTCCCCCGAAGCTGCGTAAATATTCCGCTGCCCTTTCTTTCAGCCGCCGCTTTCGTATCTTTTTACGCATTAATTTCCCTGAGCTCCTGAATTTTCTGAGGGAAAATATAAATCTTATCGAAACTTTTCCGATTTCCGACAGCACGGTTTTCTTTTACCGGGTTATGTCTGAGCATTTCCGGCAGAACCCGCCGGCAGGAAGCAGCGGCCTGTTGACTGCTCAAAACCTGATTCCGTCTGCCTGCGGACTTGGACTGGCGGAAATGAACGGCTTGACATTATCCTGGAATCTGCCGCTGATAAAAAAAATTTTTTCTTCACGCCGCAGCCTGAATATACCGGCCGGGGAGAAACGGGCAGCGGAATGTTTTTCTTTCAGTTCCGATCACAAGCTTTCCGTATACCGGGAAAAACTATCTCCCTCCGGATTTTATCTGCTGCTGACTTTTTTTTTCTGCGAAGCTGCGGAATTTATTTTTATTTTCCGCGCCGAACCTGAATATACGCCTTTTGGGCTTTTCTGCGGATATACGCAAAAGACTGCGGAAAAATTTATTAAAAAATACGGTGCCGCTCCGGATGCTTTTATTAATCATATAAAAAATGTATTTTCCCGCTCCCGCGCCGGCCTGAAAAAAACCATATATACGCTGGAATTAATTTCACCGGAAAAAACCCGGGATTTCCAGTATGTTTTCACCCGCTCCGGGCTGCACTTTAAAACCGAAGACGGTATTTTTATTTTTTTTAATAAAACCGAATACCGCAAGGCATGCAAAATGCTTGCCGATAAAAAAATCATACTTATTGCTTCCCGAAGAGGAGATTAATATGTATAGAACAGGCATAGGGCATGATACGCACCGGCTGGTACGCGGGCGCAGACTGATCCTCGGCGGAGTGGATGTACCCCACGTTAAAGGACTGCTCGGGCATTCCGATGCCGATGCGCTGATACACTCGGTGATTGATGCACTGCTGGGAGCAGCCGGTGAAAGGGATATCGGCATGATCTTTCCGGATACCGATCAGACTCTGAAAAACATCAGCAGCCTGCGTCTTCTGGAAAAAGTATATGAGCTTATTAAAAACCGGTTCCGGATCGTCAACATTGATTCGGTTATTATCTGTGAGAAACCGAAATTAAAAGATTATATTCCGCGGATGATTGAAAATTTCAAGGCTATTCTGCTTTGCGAAAATATCGGCATCAAGGCATCCACTACTGAAAAAACAAATGATGAGGGCCGGGAAAAATGCATTACCTGCCATAGTGTTTGTCTGCTTGAGAAAAAACAGGTTTAAAGCAGCGCTGCGCCTTCTGTTTTTACTCCTGCCTGTTCCTCTTCATATAACGCCGGAACCGGAAACCCGTTTTGTGCCAANNCCGGCAGGGGCCCGGTGTTGATTATCAGATTGGAATTGTGCCAGGCCGCATTGGCCAGCATGGCCATAACAAAATCCGCATCGCGGTGTTTATCGCCTTTTACGTAGCCCCATTTGCGAGACTGCAGTGTAGAGCATATTTCATTCCATTTGTTTTTATTCGATTCCCAGGCCTTACGGGCGATTTCCACAGAACGCGCCGCAGCTTTCATTTCTACCAGGCGTTCGGCAAGAGATTTACCCTGTCTTTCCGGAGCGGCAAAATCTTCAGTGCCTGTTGCGCCCTGCTTGAAAGAAATCATACATTGCGGCTGGAGTTTTCTTACCAGAGCATAAGTATCTTCAACAGGATAAAAATCAGGCGCTANNATTAAATCAAGCCAGATCCCGGCAATCGGGCCGTAATTGGTTAAAAGTTCTTTTATCTGTTCATGAACATAGTCAATATAATGCCTGAAGTCGGCCTTTTCACGGTAAAGATATTCGGGCTGGGGACTTGAGTAATCCGGCCTCGCTGACGGGCTTCCGATATCGCGGGAATGAAAATAGGGATGCCGCCAGTCAGCGCCGTAACTTACATAGCAGAAAAATCCAAGCTTTTTTTTAGCACAGGCATTCGCCATTTCCTCCACCAGATCGCGTCCGGCCGGAGATTGCACGCTGTTAAAATCGGTGGTTTTGGTATTAAACAGGCAGAACGAATCATGATGCCTGGTTGTCAAATTTATATATTTCATACCGCTGTCAAGGGCCAGGGAGGCAAAATCATCAGCCTTGAATTTTTCAGCCGTAAATTTTTCTTTCAGTCCGGCATATTCAGCCACCGGAATCTTTTCAATCTGCTGCGCCCATTCGCCGCGGCCGAGCAGGGAATATAGGCCGTAATGGATGAACATTCCGAATTTGGCATCCCGGAACCAGGCTAATGCCGCCTGCCTGGGATTCTGCTTATACTGGTTTTGATATTGTTCAAGATACGCCGGTGTCCGCATGGGTTGCTCCTTTTTTTATATACAGATTATAATACCCCGGAAGATTTTAATCCATGGACAAAAATGGAAAAGCCATGGACAGACAGTCAAGGCGTAATGTTTAAAAAGATACAGCACCCTCTATTTTCGGGATTTATAAACCGGATCAATATCAATATCCTGGTGCACGGACATTTGCAAAGCGGCAACTGCTGGCGCTTTGGGGATAGTGAGGCTCCGTTTAACCGGCTGTATCTGGTTTTCGGAGGCGACGGCTTTATTGAAATCTCCGGGAAAAAAACTTTACTCACTCCAGGGTATATTTATCTGCTCCCGGCCGGAAGCTCGTGCCAAGGAGCCTGTAAAACGTTTATAGAAAAATTTTACATTCATTTCCGTTTTGAAGTATACCCCGGCAAAGACCTTTTTTCCGAACACAAATCCCTGCGTTTCTGCGCCATGAAAAACATCGCAAAAACAAGAAAAATTCTCGAACGCGCCGGAAAAAACACAGCGGCCGATCTGTTAGCGGTAAAGGCGTTTTTACTTGAAACCCTGATTCCTTTTGCGCGCATACCGCTTGATTCCCTGGCCCGAAGCATGCATATTGCCGAAAAATATCAGGCGCTTTTTACCATTCTTGAAACCGGCCGGTTTGCCGATTTTTCCGCAGGAGAAATTGCCCGGCTGCTGGGCATGTCGGTATCCGGCCTAACAAAAAGTTTTAAAAAAGATACCGGAATTTCCATGCGGGATTATTACAGGCAGAAAATCATCACCCAGGCAAGGGAACTGCTGGTTTTGGGAAATTCCCATGTTAAGGAGATTGCCCGTTCCCTGTCTTTCAATGATGAATTTTATTTTTCCAGGTTTTTTAAAAAAGCCGCCGGGATATCTCCGCTGGAATACCGGAAAAACAATAAACTTTAATTCAGAGCTTCCCTGATTCCGCTTCTTCTGATAACCCGGCTGTTCAGGGCTTTTTTTATATCTTCATTATTACCGTAAATTATT